>NZ_QTLI01000022.1:0-14201 GCF_003434625.1 Parabacteroides sp. AM17-47 | reverse complement strand
TCTAAAAGTTACCTGTACAAGCTGACTTCGGGTAACTTGATACCCCATTACAAGCCGCAGGGCAAAATGCTTTATTTTGAAAAGGCTGAGCTGGAAGCATGGTTGCGTCAGAACCCGGTGAAGACGCAGGCGCAGATAGAGCAGGAAGCGCAGAAGTATATCCTTAACCGTCCTCTAAAGAAATAATGGCTATGGAAAACAAGACGAAAGAGGAAATCGGACAAGGTACAGCCATGACGAAAGAAGATTTTGCAGCCCTTTGGAAAACCATTCGTCTAAAGGTGACGGACACTTATGAAGTACCGCCCGAAATTCTTTGGGTGAACGGTTCTACTATCGGCACGTTGGGCAATTTCAGTGCATCCACAGGCAAAGCCAAGAGCAAAAAGACATTCAACATTTCCGCCATTGTTGCGGCAGCATTGAAGAATGACGAGGTTTTGAAGTATTCGGCATATCTGCCACCGAACAAGCGCAAAATTCTCTATGTTGATACCGAGCAGAGCAAGTACCATTGCCATAAGGTCATGGAACGTATTTTGCGCCTTGCCGGACTGCCGACCGATAAAGATGTGGACGATTTTGTTTTCATTGTGTTAAGGGAGCAGACCCCCGACAAACGTAAGCAGATAATTGGCTATATGTTAGAGAATATGCCCGATGTGGGGTTGCTCATCATTGACGGAATCCGTGATTTGATGTACGACATCAACAGTCCGAGCGAATCGACCGACCTAATCAACCTTTTGATGCGCTGGTCAAGTGGGTATAATCTGCATATCCATACCGTACTGCATTTGAACAAGGGGGATGATAACACAAGAGGACATATCGGTACAGAGCTGAACAACAAAGCTGAAACCGTCCTGCAAATCACGAAAAGCACGCAGGACGGCAATATAAGTGAAGTAAAGGCGATGCACATACGTGACCGGGAGTTTGACCCGTTCGCATTTCGCATCAATGACAACGCTTTGCCCGAAGTCATGGACGGTTATGTATTCCAGCAACCCAAACAAGACAGGAACTTTCCGCTTACAGAGTTGACGGAACAGCAGCACCGGGAAGCATTGGAGAACGGTTTCGGCAAGCAGGTTGTACAAGGCTATTCCAATGTGATAGCGGCATTGAAGTATAGGTTACGAGCGTGGACGCAATGTCCTTGTGTCGCTTAACAAGTTCCTTGTGGACAAGCGCATGATTGTGAAAGAGGGTAAGGGCTATCGCTACAATCCCGATTTTCATTATTAAAAGTCGGTTTGGTTTAGTCCGGGTGTATATATAAGCGGAACGGACTGTCTGTTTCCCGGTATCGACAGCAGGCAGGTTTAGTATGGTACGGGTATATATATGACGGACTAAACAGGACTGGCGCACTTTTCAACTATTTTTTAATCCCCAAAAAGAAAATATTATGAACATCGCAGATGTGAAACAAATATCCATCGCAGATTATCTGCATAGTTTAGGTTATTCGCCCGTCAAGCGGCAGGGTAACGGTTTATGGTACAAATCACCATTAAGAGAGGAACACGAAGCGTCCTTTAAGGTGAATACAGACCGCAATCTTTGGTATGACTTTGGCGCAGGAAAAGGCGGCAACATCATCGCTCTGGCAAAGGAACTTTATTTTTCCGACAGTCTTCCCTACCTTTTAAAGAGGATAGAAGAGCAGACACCAAACGTTCATCCGGTCAGTTTTTCTTTTCCCCAGCATAGGACAGAGCCGAGTTTCCAACATTTGGAAGTCCGTGACTTGACCCATCCGGCATTGCTCCGTTACTTGCAGGGGCGGGGTATCAATATCGAACTGGCAAAAAGAGAATGTAAGGAACTCCATTTTACCAATAACGGCAGACCGTTCTTTGCTATCGGTTTCCCGAATATGGCAGGAGGTTACGAGGTTCGCAATTCCTTTTTCAAAGGGTGTATCGCCCCGAAAGACATTACCCATATACGGCAGCAGGGAGAGCCGAGAGAGAAATGTTTGGTATTTGAGGGCTTTATGGATTATCTTTCTTTCCTCACGCTCCGGATGAAGAACTGTCCGACCATGCCCGACCTTGACAGGCAGGACTATGTTATTCTTAACTCGACTGTCAACGTGCCAAAAGCCATTGACGTGCTATACCCGTATGAACGTATCCACTGTATGCTTGACAATGACGAGACGGGATATAAGGCGACACGGGCTATCGAATTGGAATACTCCTACCGTGTGCGTGACTTCTCGCACAATTACAGGGGGTATTCGGACTTGAACGATTACCTGTGCGGCAGGAAGCAGGAACAGAAAAACGCAGCCAGCCAAGTACAGGAAATAAAGCAGAAAACCGGACAACGTGCCGCCCCAAGACAAAAGAAGGGCAGGGGCATTTAATCCGGCAGGATTGCCAGCGGCTGGCGGTTTCATAGGGAGAGCAAGGTTATGTTTCGGTAGACCGAAACCACCTTGCTTTGCTCACCGCAAAGGAAACCGCTCCCGTTGGTCGCAATTTCTAAGACATCATTTAAAAGTAAAAAGGCATGAAAAAGATACAGGACAAGCCGGGCGGTCGTCCGGCAAAGAAACGGACGGAAAAGCAGAAAAAGGTAGTCAGCACGAAGCTGACCGAGTTGCAGTATTACGCCATCAGGAAGCGAGCCGGGGAAGCCGGGGTGCGCATCAGTGAATATGTCCGGCAAGCAGTTATTTCGGCAGAGGTCATACCCCGGCTGAACAGGCAGGATGCAGATGCTATCCGCAAGCTGGTAGGGGAAGCCAACAACATCAACCAGCTGGCGCATAGGGCAAATGCCGGAGGTTTTGCATTGGTGGCGGTGGAATTGGTGAAACTCAAAGATAGGATTGTTGAAATCATAAACCATTTGTCGGATGATTGGAAAAATAAAAAAAGGAAGCGGTTTTAAGGGTTGTGTGAACTATGTGCTTGGTAAGGAGCAGGCGGTTTTGCTTCATGCGGATGGGGTTCTGACCGAGAGCCGGAGCGATATAATCCGCAGTTTCTGTATGCAGACCGGGATGAATCCCGACTTGAAAAAGCCGGTTGGACATATTGCACTAAGTTATTCGGCAGTGGACGCACCCAAATTGACAGACGAGAAGATGGTACAGCTTGCACAGGAGTATATGCGTGAAATGAAAATCACCGATACGCAGTACATCATCGTGCGCCATCAAGACCGGGAGCATCCACACGTGCATATCGTGTTCAACCGTATAGACAACAACGGCAAGACCATTTCGGACAGGAACGATATGTACCGTAACGAACAGGTATGCAAGAAGCTGAAAGCCAAACATGGGCTTTATTTCGCCAAGGGGAAAGAGCAGGTGAAACAGCACCGATTGAAAGAGCCGGACAAGTCGAAATACGAGATTTACACGGCTGTGAAAAATGAAATCGGCAAATCCCGCAACTGGCAGCAGTTGCAGCACAGGTTAGCGGAAAAGGGTATCACTATCCAGTTCAAACGAAAGGGACAGACCGATGAAATACAGGGCATATCCTTTTCCAAAGGAGAATACACGTTCAAAGGCTCGGAGATAGACCGCAGTTTCAGTTTTTCCAAACTGGATAGATATTTCGGAGATACAGGTTTGAATGTTGCCGAAAGTCAACGGCAAACAGCTTTCGCACCCATTCGGGAACAAATACCCACACGGAGTAACGCAGAAAGTCCGTTTATAAGCGGTTCGCTCGGTCTGTTTTTTGCATCACCGTCCCCGGTGGATGAAGAGCCGAACTTGAATTTGAGAAAGAAGAAGAAAAAGAAAAAACGACTTAAATTGTAAAGACATGGAAGACAACTTGATTTTAGAGGGGCTTCTCTCTATGGTAACAGAACTGAAAGAGAAGTTGGAAGCGCAGGTAACGCCAGCCAGCCGGGAGGAAACTCTCGAACGGTTTGGAGCGATTGAACAGGCATTGTCGAGGCTGCATAGTAATCCGGCTGTTCCTGTGGAGAAGTTGCAGACTATCCAAAGTCAACTTGACGATGTACGGAACAAGATGCAAGGTCAGCAGCAGCATATCGAGGACACCAAGAGAATATCATTGGAAATCTATCGTAATTTTAAAATAATGGTTGATACCTTGAATTCCTACAAGACGGATAAAGAGGAAGTTGCCCCCTTGCCGTTCTATCAACGGATTTGCAACAAGGTTACTTCTTGGATTCGTCCGGGATTGTTTATTTTTTCGGCAGTGCTGGTTCTCTGTTCCGCTTCCATATGGTTAAATATCCGTTTGGCTACACGGATGCAGCAGTTACAGGACAATGATATGAAATACCGTTATTTGCTGATGCAGGGTTGGGCAAACGGAGAAGTCCTTGATATACTGGAAACCAAATTCAACTGGCAGAGGGACAATGATTTCATTCAAATTCTGACCGATTCTGTGATAGATTTTGAATATCGCAGCAAGAAACAGGCGGAAGCATTGGAACGTGCAAGGCTGTTGAACGAGCAAGCCGAACAGCTAAAGAAAGAAGCCGATAAGTTGGGTAAACCATAAACGAAGTAAAGCTGGAGTGATGAAATGAAAACTTTCTTACTCCAGCTATTTCGCTTTTGATATGTAATTTTGTGCTTAGCTTACTAATCAACAATTTCAAAACGCACCAGCATGGAATAGTCCTTTTTAATGGTACGGAAATTGTCGAATGAGGCAACATTCGATGATAGGACATTGCTTTGCGCTATCGGAAAAGCATTACCGCTATCTTTTTCCACAATGCGTATGACATTGCCTAATCTTTTACCCAAGGCTTCAACCAAATAAGTAGCTTTTCGCTGTGCAGCTTTTAGTGCTTCTATCTTTCCTTTTTGGTGATATGCCAACATATCTTTATTTTCCAATTCACCGATGCGCATCGTATTAATGCCTTTCGTATCTATGTGCTTGATTATTTCATCTATCTGTTTGAAATCAGTCAGTGTAATATCAAATTGCTTGGATATTAAAAAATCCTGTCCTTGCTTTCGCCAATAATCGCCAATCTCTTGTGTACGGATTACATCTTGCGTAATACCTACTTCGGAAAGTTTCTTTCGCAATCCTTGTTCTATTTGTGATAATGGCACTTTGGTGTGATACTCTTCGGGCTTAGACTTTCCATCAAATTCTTCCTCGAAGTATTCACGAATTTCAATGATGTAGTGAATTTTGTCCGGCATGATTTCTATTTCCGATGTACCTGTCACTTCAATGTAGTGTTCATTAACTTCTTGCGCTTGCGCAGTTAGAACCATAAAGAAGACAATAGCGGATAAAAATAGTTTTGTTTTCATGATGGTTAGGTATTTATTTGTTTTTAATCAGTTAAACGCCTGTTTTTCTTATCTATATAAAACCAAGTTTCGCTTTCCCAATAATGTTTTTCTCCGTCTGATTCAGGAACTACCTTTCGTTCACCTTTTAAAGTTGCTTTGGTTTTTCCTCCTTTAAATGGGTAGGCAAACTTAAATTGAGGTTCAATTATTACATTACCCAATGAATCGGCAAAACCTACCAATCCATCCTCGTCCATTATACGGAAAAGCCCTTCTTGTATGTAGTCGGGACCATTATCATATTTGAATACATAGAAAAGTTCTTTGCCCGCATCATTGATGCAGATTATTCGAGCGTCCTTTGGCTTGTTCTCATAAACAAAACCTATTTTTTTGATAGTATCTGTTTGACAGTATCTGTACTTGCCGTATGGCACAATGGTATCGCCCCGTTCATTCAGATAACAGACCGGAACACCCACCTCCAAATAAGGCTCTGTGGTATGGGCAGTCAGTGTGGCGTCATATCGCATCAGAATTGGAGTGTCACAAGAACTGTAGCCGATTATCAAAACATCAGTATGAGGGTTGATAGGAGTTGTCGGTCTATCCAATTTAAATTGAAAAACAAGAGTGTCCTTTGGGGCTGGTAAAGTTATAGAAATACCCGTTACAGCATTGAATGCATTTAGTGCAGCTCTTTTGAATTTTCGGTTGTTACACGAAATAACTTGGGGGTTGGTAATATATCCGTTACCATCTAATTTATATGTAACATAGACCATCCCTTCTCGATTCTTTTTCTGTAATTTAGGTGGATACTTACATGATTTGCTTAGAGTTTTGATAAGCCAATTATAGTTATTAACTTCATTTTTTGTTGGACTATCATTCTTGAATAAAACAGGTACAGTCCAAACAGAGTTCCGATATTCACCTTTACCATGAAAATTGATGGTAGGAGTCCACCGTGGCATACCTTTTATGATTTGCAATACTTGGTTGTCCCATTCTTGTATGCCACAACCTCGTAAGGTCTCTACCTTTATTATTTCTCCGTAAGAATCAATGCGTATCGTATAAATCCCTTTGATTTCTTTTTTACCGTTTAATAGATTGGAATCGTATGTTAGGCGTTCATTAATGTAGTTGGTAATTGCATACGGATTTGCTTTTTCAAAATAAGACACAGCTTCCCATTCCACAAAACTTTGTTTCAATTCTTCTTCCCTAACGCTGTCCGCCTTTACCCTATCCCTATAATGTTGGGGCAGGAAAGGGACATATACCGTATAAAGACACTCCATTCGTTTGCCGTTTTTGTTCCTGCAAGGCAGGCAGTGTGGAAGTTCTTTGGTCTGTCTGATGACCTCTTTGTCAAAATCTTCATGGATGGTCGTCAAAATGGTATTCCAGCGTGGTAGCCCTAATGTGTCAAGAGCAAACATCACTACGGAATAACCTGCCACATTCTTTTTTAGCAACTCTTCTGGGTATTTCATTTGGGAAACATAGTATTTTGTCAAATCGTAATCCCATACCGCCCATCGGGGAGGTTCTATCGTGGATAAATCTTTAATTGGTTCTCCGGTTATTTTAGCAACACCTTTATTCCAAATATCCTCTTTACGCCAAATACTATCCAAGCGTTCTTCGTTCTGCCTTTGTCCTTGAACACTGTTATCTGTTGTACATCTGACAGGTGTAACTCCGATTGTCAAACTTTCCGGCAGATATTGGAGAACCAACGTACTATCTGTCAGTTCTTGAATAATGTAATTCTTTTGAAAAGATTTTATTGTATCTCCATGCAAAGAGTAAGAATCGCATATTTCAGTTTGTTTTTCATCATATAGAAAGGTCTGTTTCCATCCAGCGCTGCGGAATTCCATTTCCATAGCATAGTGTTTGTCTTTGGGAAGTTGCACTTTCCATATTTTATTCTCTAATAAAGCAGACATATCTGCCGAATTCTTGTCTTGGGCTAAAAGTGGGCTGACAAGATTGAGAGAAAATATAAATAATATGGATAGAAAATATTTCATTCAACCAATTATATAAACAACATCCAAATATAATGTAAATGAGTAATAGAATAGCGTATTAAATAATTTATTTCTTCCTGTATTTGAATAAATTAACTTTTAATACTCAAGTAAAAATCAGTACATTTACAAGTTTAGTTCATACCTTTGTTTATATATCCAAAACGGACTAAACCTATTTTTTGTCGGCAGATTATATGTTGCTGGCGAAAAGAAAAACAGTATTCTTCTTTTCGCCAGTATTACTTTTTATGATAGGTTAGTAATTTGAGGAAGCAATGAACTCCTTTATTTCTTCCTCGCTTGGAAGTTCTATCATGTACTTCTGTACGAAGATATTCGGGTCTAATCCGGCAGTGGCATACTTAACCAATGTATCTCCCTTTTCTGTGCAAAGCAGAATACCGATAGGCGGATTATCATCCGGCTGCATCACTTCCGCCTTGAAATAGTTCAGATACATATTCAGTTGCGAAGCATACTCATGGCGGAACTTGTCTATCTTCAATTCCACAATAACATGGCACTTCAAGATGCGGTGATAGAACACAAGGTCGGCAAAGAAATAGTCCTCATCAATCAAGATACGCTTTTGCCGAGCTTCAAAACAGAATCCATGCCCCATTTCCAGCAGGAAGTGTTGTAGGTTGTCAAGAATGGATTGCTCCAAGTCGTTTTCTGTTACTAAGGCTCGTTCATTCAATCCTAAGAACTCTAAAGTAACAGGGGTGTTGATAACATCTTTAGGTTGTAATAGGGTTGCTTGTTGCTGGACTAAAGCGGAGAGGGCTTCTTTGTTCTTGGATAGTCCGCTACGTTCATAGTATAAAGACGCTATTTGCCGTTCCAGTTCTCTTGCAGACCAACAGCCACGTATTGCTTCCATTTCATAGAAAGCACGCTTTGTCGGATTTTCGATTTTGGAGATGAACTTTAAGTGAGAATAAGGTAATTTATTGAACAACCTTTCAGCAGGAATACTCCACTTATTATATTGTATTTCTGATGTTTGTAATTCGGCACACACTGAGTGCCGAATTGGTTCCGTGAATTCGGCGGACAGCGTGTGCCGAATTTCATTTCCTGCCATGATGTAGTGTAATACTTGTTCTTTCAGTTGTGGATAAACAAGGTACAGCCGCCTAAATTCACGGAATCTACGTTCATTCAGACCTTTTGTTTTCAGCCGTTGTTCCAGCTTTTTCAACAGTTGTTCACCGTATGCGGCACGGTCTTCTCCGTTCTGCTCAAATTCCACGATATAGCACCCCATAAGCCAGTTACGGGAAGTAAGTGCAAGGTTTACAGCGTGTGCGGCTTGTGCCTGCAACGTGTTCTGTATCGTACTGATATGTTTTACTAATGCTTCAAAGTCCATAGTTACAAAGATAAGTCTTTTGTGGTTAAAACTTTAGTTCGGGTAGGCTGTTTATTGCTTCCTCTTTCAATTTATCCACGGCACGGGTGTATTTCTCGGTATGCTTCAATCCGCTGTGCCCTAAAAGACTGGCTACCGTCTTGATATTTGCCCCATTGTTCAGAATGTTCACGGCAAACGAATGGCGGGCGCAATGCCAGCTTATATGCTTGTCTATTCCGGCTCTCTTTACCCAACGTTTTACTGATTTGCAGCAGCTTTCGTATGTAGGCAAATCGAATATCAAACAGTTCTTATCTGCCGGAGCTTCGCCAATAATGGATAATAGACCGTCATTCAAGGGGATAACCACACCGCTACTGGCTGAATGTCCCTTGGTCTTGCTTTGCTCGAATTTCAATAATCGGTTGGCATAATCCACATTTTTATAAGTAAGGTCTTTTACATCACAGAAGCGCAGACCGCAATACAGACAAAAGATAAACGCTCGTCTGATTGTGGGGTTTTCGTTGTCATAATGACAAGCTATCAGCTTTTGTATTTCTTCGGGAGAAAGCACATCTTTTCGAAGCATTTGGCTATCCACTTTACAGGTAACACTTTTACATGGGTCTTTCAACATTACATCATGGTCAATCGCATATCGAATAACTTTCTTGAAACGCTGGTAAATGCTTTTAGCACCTTCACCCACACTTCGGGATTGCAAATAGGCTACAAACTGCTCCATCATTTCTTTGGTGATAAGTTCCGGTTTGATACTAAACTCATTCATGGGGTATTGCTCTTTTAAGAAGTCCTTAAAACGGCTAAGCGCAATTTGCACCATGCGAATATCTTTCTTGGTATAGCTATTGATATAGGCTTGAAAGTAGTCCAAGAAATTAACAGCCCTGTCTTTCTTTAAGCGGTAACCCAACATGCTTTCTTTAAACTCCTGTTCACGCTCTGCACGTATGCGCATGGCGAGTTCCAAAGTTTCCTTGTTCTGTTGCCGTTCCGCAGGAGTACGGGGGTTTGTCTATCAGATACAGGCTAAGGTTTTCTTTTCGCCTGTTATGCTTTACTGCAAACTTGGGCTTGCCTTGCATTTTCCCACTATCGTAATACACCTGATTACCGTTTTCATCCAATACGGGCTTTTCCTCTCTACCTAAATAATACTCTAAGTAAAGGCTTATTCTACCGTCCGAGAGCTTATTTTGCTCCAACTTGGGGTTCTCTTTCGTTTTATTTTCTAACTTTGCCATTGTTTAGAGGTTTTATCCCGATTTAGGTACCGTAACCGGGTAATTACACTAAATAGTTGATTTTCTTTTGTTTTCCGATATTGCAAAGGTACAAAAGAAAATGAGATTTCAAAGTGTACTAAAAGTGTACTGAATAACAGAAAACGGGCAAAATAGGGCAAAAATGGAGAAAATAGGAAATATGCAAATAACTGATAATAAGGAAAATAAATTCTTTTGTTTTCCTATTATTTCTATGGCTTGTACCGGGTCTGGGTACTGAAGTTGAAAAGCTTGATTGAGTAATCAGTCAAGCTTTTTTTGTATGTAATTATTCGGCAGGACTATCCACGGCTAGACAATTTTTTGGGTCAGTCCAAAAACCCTGTGGGTATGTTAAATCAGATCAGGTTCTAAATAATGTTCATGCTATTTGGGTTGCAGAAATAAAGGAAGATAAGGTTAATCTATGGCATATCCATCCGGACACGAAAGAGAATAGAAATAAGTTTGGTATATAAATATGAAACAATGAATATTGGAGAATATAAATGAATATAGGTTACAAGGTTGGTGAGTTGATTTATGATGCAAATATATATGATGGATTAAATACCTTTCTATCTGATTTGCAATTCTACAAAAAGTGGCTACCGAAAAATAAGGAGGCTGAAATACTTGAACTGTGCTGTGGTACAGGCAGACTTACGATCCCCATTGCCAAAGATGGATACAGCATTTGCGGAGTAGATTACACACCCTCAATGCTCGAACAAGCAAAGATGAAGGCTATCGAAGCAGAATTAGTGATTGATTTCATAGAAGCAGATATTAGAATGCTCGACTTGCAAGAAAAATTCGACCTAATCTTTATTCCATTTAATTCAATCCACCATTTATACAGAAACGAAGATTTATTCAATGCGTTAGGATGCGTTAGAAATCATCTCAAAGCAGGAGGCTTATTTCTGTTAGATTGCTTTAATCCCAACATCCAGTATATTGTCGAGAGCGAAAAAGTGCAGGCAGTAATTGCCGAATATACAACGGATGATGGACGGGATGTGTTGATAAAACAAACAATGCGTTATGAGAGTACAACCCAAATCAATCGCATAGAATGGCACTATTTTATCAATGGCGAGTTTCATTCATACGGAAAGATACAAAACCAAAGATGAAAATGGACTTTAAAATCAGAATAGCGCAACAATCTGATAGTGCTGAACTGAGAGATTTATATAAGAATACCGTGCTTGTAGTAAACAGGCGTGATTATTCACAGGATGAAGTTGAAGATTGGGCATCATGTGGAGATGATCTTTCCAATATAGAGGAAATGATAAAGACTCACTATTTTATTGTGGCTGTTAATCAACTGTCTCAGATTGTAGGTTTTTCATCCATTACGCCGCAAGGCTATCTGCACTCTATGTTCATTCACGCAGACTTTCAAGGCAAAGGCATTGCAACTATGCTTTTGGAAGAAATAGAACGATATGCTATTACAAAAGGTATTATACAAATCACATCAGAAGTGAGTCTAACTGCTCGTCCATTCTTTGAGAAGCAAAAATACGTGGTGAAGAAGGAACAAAAACGACAGGCAAATAAATTGAATTTGACTAATTTTTGGATGGCAAAAACCTTATCTGTAATAAAACCATATCATGGTCGTATTCCTGCTTGTGGTGTGTTCTGTGGCGGTTGTCCAAGCTACACACGAGATGAAAAAAATTGTCAGGGAGCAGAGGAAAACAAAACCCGCTGTGAAAAATGTAGAACATTTTACCTGTGTTGCGTTGAGAAAGGAATAACACACTGCTACCAATGTCATCTATTTCCTTGTACTAAGTTCAAAGGTTTTACAAAACGTTGGTTAAAGTATGGACAAGACTTTATTGAAAATCAGAAATTTTTAAAGCAGGTGGGTGAAATGGAATTTTTGAGGTTTTATAATGAAAAGGTTACAGATTAAGTTTAGTCCATTTCTCTTGTATATCTAAAATGAACTAAACCTTTGTTTTTATTGAAAGTTGTTAGCCTATCTCCTTTGAAAGAAATTTCTTGATTTCTTCCTCACTGGGCAACTGGATTTTATACTTTTGTACAAAAATATTTGGGTCTAATCCTGCTGTGGCATAACGAACTAAAGTATCTCCTTTTTCAGTACAAAGCAAAATACCGATTGGTGGATTATCATCGGGCTGCATTACTTCTGCTTTGAAGTAGTTTAGATACATATTCAGTTGGGATGCATATTCATGGTGGAATTTGTCAATTTTTAAATCCACTATGACATGGCATTTCAGTATGCGGTGATAGAAAACGAGGTCAGCAAAGAAGTAATCTTCATCTATCAGTATGCGTTTTTGGCGAGCTTCAAAGCAGAAGCCGTGTCCCATTTCCAGAAGGAACTTTTGTAAATTATCAAGGATGGCTTGCTCTAAATCATTCTCTGTAACTAATGCCCGTTCATTTAACCCTAAGAACTCTAAGGTCAAGGGAGTATTTATTACATTCGCAGGCTGTAGTTGAACTGCCTGTTGCTGTACTAATGCAGAAAGAGCTTCTTTGTTTTTAGATAATCCACTACGCTCGTAGTACAATGAATCAATCTGCCGTTCCAGTTCTTTTGCAGTCCAGCATCCCCTAATCGTTTCCATTTCATAAAAGGCACGTTTAATAGGATTGTCAATAGCAGATATTGCATTCAAATGCGTAGAAGATAATCTGTTAAATAGCTTTTCAGCAGCCAATTTCCAGTCATTATTTGCAATTTCTGAAACCATTTGCAATTTGGCGGTTACTGACCGCCGAATCTCTGTTTCAAATTCGGCGGTCGGCAACCGCCGAATTCCCGAACCCGACATAACATAGCCTAAAACCTCTTCTTTCAACTGTGGATAAACAAGATATAAACGTCTGAACTCCCGGAATCTACGTTCGTTAAGTCCTTTGGTATTTAGTTGTTTTTCCAACTTCTTCAAAAGCTGCTCACCATAGGCTGTACGGTCTTCTCCGTTTTGTTCAAATTCCACGATATAACAGCCCATAAGCCAGTTACGGGAAGTTAGTGCAAGGTTTACAGAGTGTGCTGCTTGTGCTTACAGCGTGTCTTGAATGGCACTTCTCCGTATGTTTCAGCCCGCTATGTCCGAGCAAACTGGCTACTGTTTTAATATTAGCACCATTGTTAAGGATATTCACTGCAAATGAGTGACGGGCACAATGCCAGCTTATGTGCTTGTCTATTCCGGATCTTTTCACCCAACGTTTTACTGATTTACAGCAGCTTTCATAGGATGGTAGATTAAATATAAGCACATCTTTGTTGCCATCCGCAAGAGGTTCACCAATAATAGAGACCAAACCGTCATTCAAAGGAATGACTACTCCACTAGCAGAAGAATGCCCTTTGGTCTTATTCTGTTCAAACTTCAATAGCTTGTTTGAGTAGTCTACATTCTTATATGTAAGGTCTTTCAGTATCACATCGTGTTCGATGGCATAGCGTATCACTTTCTTGAAACGCTGATAGATACTTTTTGCTCCCTCGCCAACGCTACGGGATTGCAAATAGTCCACAAACAGAACCATCATATCCTTAGTGATAAATTCGGGTTTGATGTTGCATTCATATAATGGGTACTGTTCTTTCAGAAAATCCTTAAAACGACTGAAGGCAATTTGCATCATACGCAGGTCTTTCTTAATATTTATGGCTAATCAGTTAAAGAAATCCCTTTCTTTGGAGATTGAACGGTTCAATGCTTCGCAGAAGAAAGGATTTAGCTTTATGTTTTGATGTAAAATGCTTTTTCATAGTTCCTCTATAATAGAAGCTCACGCTAGTAGCCAAGAGGTAGTGTGGCATGTTTAGAACATGTATTCCCAAAAAGAAGAAGGAATCTGCTCTTTTGTCGAAAAAAAGTCTTATGTTTACGCACGATATGAAAAACAGGGTTTATATAGGCCCTGATATCAGTAAATAACCAACCTTGACATGTGTACAAACAGAGATAAGGCTATCTCTTTTGGGCGGGACGGCGGAGATGTCTGCCGTTTCGTTTTTTGTCTATGAGCCAGTGACGTGGTTGCTGACGAATCGTTGCCTCAAGATATTTTTCTGCAGATTCATCGTTCATATATTTCCAATATTAATCAAGTAAACGCTCACCCGATATTTATTGGGGACAGACTTAATTCAAAGGGATAAGACAAGAATCACGGATGTCAGCTTAATGCGATGAATGGTATCTTTTTGATTG
>NZ_QTLI01000021.1:3312-117410 GCF_003434625.1 Parabacteroides sp. AM17-47 | reverse complement strand
TTAGGTGAAAGGAGTCAGTCGAAAGATTGGCTCCTTTTTTTATATTAAATTTGATGTATTAAATCTATTATCTAATATCATGAAGAAAATCTATTTATTTCTATTTAGTCTGTTTATCTGTAATATCCTTGCGGCGCAAGATCAAGACTATAAAATAGTCAGAGATATCTCTTATACCCAATCGAAAAATCCATATGCGGTGGAACGTTGTAAATTGGATCTTTATTATCCCGAGAACGCAAAAGACTTCCCTACGGTAGTCTGGTTTCACGGAGGCGGCTTGTCGGGAGGTAGCAAATTCATCCCGGAGGAATTGAAGAACTGCGGATTAGCCGTTATCGCCGTAAATTACCGTCTGCTACCCAAAGCCACGTTGAGCGATTGTATCGATGACGCCGCCGCCGCTGTCGCTTGGACATTCAGCGAAATTGAGAAGTATGGTGGGGATAGGCGTAAAATCTTTGTCTCAGGTCATTCCGCTGGAGGTTATTTAACAAATATGGTCGGACTGGATAAGAAGTGGTTGACTAAGTACCGGATAGATGCTGATTCCATCGCTGCATTAATCCCTTTCAGCGGTCATGCGATCAGCCATTTCGCTTATCGGCAGGCGAAGGGGATGAAAGATACCCAACCGAGTATCGACGAGTTCGCCCCTTTGTTTTACGTACGTCCTGACGCTCCTCCATTGATTATCGTCTCGGGCGACCGGGAGATGGAGATGCTGGGCCGCTATGAGGAGAACGCCTATTTTTGGCGTATGATGAAAGTGGCCGGACATAAGAATACTTATATCTATGAGTTGGACGGATATGATCATGGATCGATGGCCGCTCCTGCCTTCCACATCTTAAAGAATCACGTGAATGCGATCTTGAAAGGTTCAGAAACCCGGTAATTCGATAAACTATTTAATTTAATACGTATGGTTCTCTTTTCTTTATTAATGGTCTTGATTTGCTTGAACGCATGTTCTGGAGCGAAGACCTCGGACAATGTAACGGTGTATGTCACGACAAACGATCGTGCGAAAGATTTCGTGAGAAGTGAGATCGCCTTGGGGGACAAACAAGCCGCCTCGCCTTCCGTGATAACGATAGACCCTTCGGTGCGCTATCAGACGATGGATGGCTTTGGCGCCGCCGTGACAGGCTCTACCTGCTATAACTTGATGCGGATGGCTCCCGAGGATCGGACAGCTTTCCTGAAAGAGACTTTCTCTGATACGGAGGGGATGGGGTATAGCTATATCCGTATCTCGATTGGCTGCTCGGACTTTTCTTTAAGTGAGTATACTTGTTGTGACACGAAGGGTGTCGAGAATTTCGCCTTGCAGAGCGAGGAGAAGGAGTATGTGATACCGATCTTGAAGGAGATCTTGGCGATCAGCCCTTCTATAAAAATCTTGGGATCGCCTTGGACTTGTCCAAGATGGATGAAGGTGGATAACTTAATGGATTTGCGCCCGTTCGAGTCATGGACTAGCGGACAGCTGAATCCCGCCTATTATCAAGATTACGCTACCTATTTCGTGAAATGGATACAGGCGATGGAGGCCGAGGGGATTCCTATCGAGGCGATAACTCCCCAAAACGAACCTTTGAACCGAGGAAATTCCGCTTCCTTATTTATGGGATGGGAGGAGCAACTCTCTTTCGTGCGTGACGCTCTAGGCCCTAAACTGAAAGAGACTGGCCTCAAGACGAAGATCTACGCTTTCGACCATAATTACAATTACGATAATATGTTGGAGCAGCAAGGCTATCCGATGAAAATCTACGAGGATGAGAATGCCGCTTCTTTCCTGACAGGTGCCGCTTACCATAATTACGGGGGCGACCGGGAGGAGTTGAATAACGTAAACGGCAAGTTCCCCGATAAAGAATTAATATTTACGGAAACTTCTATCGGCATGTGGAATGATGGACGTAACTTAGAGAAACGCTTGATGGAAGATATGGAGGAGACGGCCTTGGGTACGGTGAATAACTGGTGTAAGGCAGTTATCGTATGGAACTTGATGCTGGACAACGAGCGGGGACCGAACCGAGAGGGTGGTTGCCAGACTTGTTATGGTGCCGTGGATATCGATCGCTCGGATTATAAGACGATTACCCGGAATTCTCATTATTATATTATCGGTCATTTATCCTCTGTGGTGAAACCGGGGGCAGTACGGATCGGCTCTAAAGGGTATACGGCTGATGGGATTATGTATTCCGCCTTCGAGAATTTAGATGGAACGGAAGCGCTCGTATTACTAAATAATACGGACGGGACTAAAAATATAACGGTAAACAGTGGCGAACGTTCGTTTACCTACGAGGTTCCCGCTAAAGCAGTCGCTTCTTTTCGTTGGAATCTTTACTAATAAGGAGGGTGTGTTAAAAGTTGGTATTATGGCACGCAGATTTAGCAGATTTACGCAGATAATATATTGATTTTCATATCATAAATCTGCGGTCATCTGCTCAATCAGCGTTATCTGCGTGCCATGTTCACACTTTTGACACACCCCCGAATGTCCAATACTTTATCTATAGTGGCAACAAGCTGGTAGCTTATCATATACGGCTTTATCCGCCTTATCCATATCCGTGTCATGGCCTACTTTAGCGATCGCCTTGCTGATCGCTTTCGGGGAGGTCTTTTGGGGATCGTACTGGAGATGGATCATCTGGGTATCTTTGTCCCAATGAGCGGATAACACACCATTTACCCCTTTTGCCGCTTTCTCGATACGTTCCTTGCACATATCGCAAGAGCCTTTGACACCGAACATGGCATGCTCGGAGGCTACCCCCGTGGCGCTTTGCGCATGCATCATATGCCCCTCATGCCCAATCATAGGCTTGGCGGGCTCGTCGCCGTTATTCATCATGGAAGTTTTTCCCTCCAGCTGTGCGCTGGCGTCTATGGCGAAGACTCCGTTGGTTACGATTTCCTCACCTTCTCGCAAGCCATTCAAGATAACATAAGAGTTACCAAGGGAAGGGCCTAGCTCCACTTCACGCATCAAGAAAGCGGGGGTATTCGTATCCGGTTGCTTTACGTACACGATAGCACGTTTACCCGTCCAGAGCACAGCGGTTTGCGGTACGACGATCTCGTTCTTATAGTTGCGGAGCGGGGCGCTTACGTTTGCCGTGGCGTACATCTCGGGCTTGAGCTCCAAAGAGGCGTTCGGTACCTCTACACGGACCTTGGCGGTACGGGTCGTCGTGTTCAAGATCGGGTCGATGAAAGAGATCTTACCCGAGAACTTCTTGCCGGGTAGCGCTTGCAGGGTAAATTCCACCGGATCACCTTTGCTAAGGAAAGGGAGATCCACCTCGAAAGCGTCGAACAAGGCCCATACCTTCGTGAGGTTCGCCACGTCGAAAAGGATAGCTCCTTGGGATACATAATCACCTTGGCTTACCCGCTTGGACAGGACGATACCGCTCGTGTTCGACTTGATCTCTACAACCGGGGAGATAGAGCCGGACTTCTCGATAGCGGCGATCTGGGCATCTGTCATCTTCCATAAATATAGTTTTTCACGGGCGGCCTGTATCAATTGAGATTGTCCCATGCGGATCGCTTCCAACAATTCTTGCTGGGCGGTGAAAAGCTCTGGGGAGTAGAGGGTAGCGAGGGTCTGTCCGGCACGCACCGTCTCACCCGTGAAATCAACGTTCAAGCTCTCGATGCGTCCGCTTACATGGGCTGTTTGAGATTGCAGGCTACGCTCGTCCGGTACGATCTTGCCGTATAAACGGACTTGCTTGACCGGATTCTGGCGGGATACCTTGGAGGTTTGTACGTCCGCTAAGGCTGCTGCTTCTTCCGAAAGCTGAATGGCGTTGGGATCGATGGCCTTGTCGGAGAAGGAGCTCTTACGTACGGGGATCAAATCCATGGCGCAGATAGGGCATTTACCCGGCTTGTCTTGGCGAATTTGGGGATGCATGGAACAAGTCCACTCGCCGGCCTCGTTCTGTTGGAGGTCGTGGCCATGCGTAGGGTCGTGAACTTCCGTGCCGGTCTCGCTCGCTTGTGACGTATGGCTGTCGGTATCGGAGTTATGGAACAGAAGCCAGCCCAACAAGAGGCCGCCCGCTAGGAACAGGATATATATCAGGTACTTGGATTTTACGGTTTCATTTATATTTTTCATTTTCTTATTCGTTTACAGAGGTGGATATTAATTTCTCGATTCCGGCGATTTGGGTATTATATTCCGCTATCGCTTCGCTTTTCTTCAAGTGATAGTCCAACATTTGTCGCTCCACTTGGATCACGTCGGTCAAGGTCGTACTTCCTGTCGAGAATTCCCGGACGATCAGTTGGTAGGTGGCCAACGATAGATCGTATTGTTTCTGGTACAAATCGATTTTCCGTGCGGCATCTTCCAATTGCTGGGTAATACGGATATACTCGGCTTGCAGTTGGTTCATCGTGTTCTCGTACTTCAACTCGCTGGATTTCCAATAATGCTTGCTTTCCCGTTGCTGTGCGTTATATTTCTTACGGAAGATAGGAAGGCTGATCTTTAGCATGGGCATGAACATATCCTTTCCGTTCATACCGGACATAGAGCCCATAGACATATCTTCCGGTTTCTTCCCGATCAAGGAATACTGGAGGCCGATACCTAGCATGGGGTAACTCATTTTCTTGTCCATCTCCGCCTTGGCCCGGTAAGCGTTTCCTTCCGCCTCCAGCATGGTAAGCATGGGGTTGTTGGAGATGACGCTGTCAAGAGCCATCGACTCACCCCATGAGAGAGGAAGCCGTTCCAACGAGTCGGGGACGGAAATCGGGGTAGCTAGCGACTGATTGAGCAACGTATTAAAAGCAGCCTCGGCCGTTTTCCGTTGCGATAACAAGGAGGCTAGCGTATTCTCCAGTTCTACCTTCTCCATCTGGATTCGCAATACGTCCGACATTCCGCCCATGGAGTTGCCACTTCCCATAGAGCCTCCACCCATAGGGCTACCGCCGGACATTCCGGACATCGTACTACCGGATGCTCCCGTGCTTTGTACCGTAGGGCTTCCCATGCTACTGCCTCCCATACCCGACATACCTCCACCGGATACGGCGGGAGGAGTCGATGGAGCAGAAGATACGGGGGAGGGTAAGACGGAGGAACCGCCCGCCTTCGCCGACGGAGCGGAGAAGCGGTTCAATGCCAACTGTTCCAACTGGTCTAGCAGACGAAGGTTCGCCTGCGTATTTTTATATTGCTCGCTGATATTGCAAAGCTGGTACCATTGACTCTTCACCTCGTAATACAGGTTGTTGCGACTGTTACGGAATTGTTCGTAAGCCATCCGGGCCATCTCGGTCGCCTCGTTGCGGGCCGCCTTCCGGGTACCGAACCAAGGGAACATTTGCATCAAGGTGAAATCCGCTATTTGCTTTCCGGACAAGATCTCCATCGGTTTCAGGAAGAAACCGATCTCCAGTTCCGGGTCCGGATAGGCTCCGGCTTGCGGGACTTTCTCCAAAGATGCCTTATACAGGGAGAAGTCGGCGTTGATCTGCGGATTGTTACGTGCCGCCAGTTCCAGATAATAGCCTAAACTATCGGCCGGCTGGGAGTAAGCGAAAAGGACGTTTAGCATCCCCAGTACACCTGCCATGATGATTGATCTGATTCTTTTATATCTCATAAGTCGTTACCTCCTCTTGAATTTTATTCTTTTGTTCTTTCTTTATAGCGTTCTCCCGCCACCAGCATTGCAGGACGGGAACGACAAACATGGTCATACTCTGGATCAGCATTCCTCCGAACGTAGGGATAGCCATCGGTACCATGATATCCGCCCCCTTACCGGTAGAGGTAAGTACGGGGAGCAAAGCGATCAGGGTAGTGGCTGTAGTCATGGCCGCAGGGCGTACCCGTTTCAGTCCGGCGGCTACTACCGCTTCCCGGATATCGTGCTTGGTGCGGGGGTCTCGCTCGAGGAATACATGATGGATGTAGGTTCCCATCAATACCCCATCATCCGTAGCCACACCGAACAAGGCGATGAAACCGACCCAGACTGCCACGCTCAGATTGATCGTGTGCATCTGGAAAAGATCCCGCATATTCTCTCCGGCGATGGAGAAGTTCATGAACCAATCCTGTCCGTAAAGCCATAGCAAGATAAAACCTCCGGCGAAGGCCACGAACACCCCGGAGAAATGGATCAGTGAGGCAGTGACCGTCTTGAATTGAAAGTATAGAACCAGCAGGACGATCAACAAGGCGAGGGGAACGACGATCATCAGCCGGCTGGTGGCACGCTCCTGCTGCTCGTAATTGCCGGCGAACTTATAGGATACGCCGGGATCAAGGTTCAACCCTCCCTCCTTTATTTGTTGCTCAAGGATGCGGGAAGCCTCTTTCACGACATCCACTTCCGCCTTCCCCGCCAGTTTGTCGAAGATGACGTAGCCTACCAAGAAAGTGTTCTCGCTTTGGATCATCTGCGCTCCACGGGTATAGTTGATATCGGCAAGCTCTTTAAGCGGGACTTGCGCCCCAGTGGCGGTCGGTACGAGGATCATACCTAGCGCCTCTGGATTATCTCGAAGCTCACGAGCGTAGCGTAGGCGCACCGGGAAACGTTCCCTGCCTTCCACGGTGCGGGTCAGTACCATGCCACCGACAGCGGCACTTAATATCTCTTGCAAGTCCTCCACGTTTACGCCGTAACGGGCCATATTCTCACGGTTCAGTTCGATCTCCAGATAAGGGGCGCCTACCGCACGGTCGTAAAATACGGAAGAGGGGATAACGGAGGATACCTCTTTCAATGCCTTCTCGATCGCCTTTCCGGCTTTCTCGATCGTCTCCAGATCCGGGCCATACACCTTGATACCCATCGGGGCACGCATACCGGTGGATAACATGACGAGACGGGCCTCGATAGGCTGCAGCTTCGGGGCGGAAGTCAATCCCGGAAGATGGGTGACGTTCACGATCTGTTGCCAGATATCGTTCGTGTTCTTGATCTCCGGTCGCCATTGGCGGAAGTAATCGCCTTTAGCGTCTGGGATCAGGCTGTCTGAGGGAATCAGCCGGAAACCGTCTTTGGGGTTATATACGCCTCCATCTTTTAGGAGATACTCCCCTTGCCGGTTTACCTTGAAACGTTCCCTTTTCCCGTCCTCATTCAGGATATATTCCGGACGGTAGTTGATCGTATTCTCGAACATCTGTACCGGCGCTGGATCGAGGGCGGAGTTTACACGGCCCCATTTACCGATGGCGGTCTCCACCTCGGGGATAGAGGCCAGCCGTTTGTCGAGCGCCTCTATATAATCAAGGTTTTGCTCGATACCGGAATGCGGCATGCTAGTCGGCATCAGTAGGAAAGAACCTTCGTTCAGGCTAGGCATAAACTCCTGTCCGATGCCTCTCCATATCCAGAAACCGAATACGATGGTAGCTCCCGGAATCAACATGAATTTCCAGCGGTTATCCAAGCACCAGCGCAATATCCTCTCATAATACATAACGAGCAGCCACAGGATGCTTAGGATGATGGCTACGCAACCCGCCACGAACAGGATATTGGCGAGCATCCCTTTTTGCGGCCCCATCGGCAACCATTCCTCGGACAGGTAATAGATCGAGACAAAGAGGGTGATACCGATATTGATATAAGTGCTCATCTGAGGCTTCTTCCAATACCCGGACAATAGATTATTCAACCCGACTGCCGTTAGCCCGATAGCGGGAATACTGCCATAGATAATAAGTAAGGCGATTCCGGCCACGATCAACAGGTAATTCAGTATTTTCCGTATCTGCCTTGAATGGATCTTTATCGAGAACAACCAATACGATAGGGAAGGAAGCAAGATCAATCCCAGCACGAAGGCGGAAGCCAAAGCATACGTCTTGGTGTAGGCCAAGGGCGAGAACATCTTCCCTTCCTGCGCCTCCATGGTGAAGACGGGGAGGAAGCTGACGATCGTCGTGATCATCGCCGTGCTGATCGCCCCGGACACCTCGCTTACCGCCTTATAAATAAGGTTGACAAACGCCTTTCCCCCCTGTATATGCCTGTTCTCGGGCATCTCCCGGTAACGGATGATACTTTCCACGAAGACGACCCCTACATCCACCATCACGCCAATGGCGATCGCTATACCCGATAAAGCCACGATATTCGCCGCTATCCCCGTATAACGCATGATGATGAACGTGGCGAGCACCGCTATCGGTAACATGCTGGCGATAACGATAGAGGCCCTTAGGTTGAGCACCAGCACGATGATAACGATCACGCAGATCAATATCTCGTGGGAGAGGGCGGTCTCCAACGTCCCGATCGTCTCCTTGATAAGCCCCGTACGGTCGTAGAACGGCACGACGGTTACCTTGGAGACCGTCCCGTCCGCCAGTACCTTCTGGGGCAATCCCGGTTCCATCTCCTTGATCTTCGCCTTTACGTTATTGATAACCTCCAAGGGGTTGGAGCCATAGCGGGCTACGACCACTCCGCCCACGGCCTCCACACCCTCCTTGTCCAGCCCTCCCCGTCGGGTTCCGGGGCCGATATTCACGAACGCCACGTCCGATATGCGAACCGGCACGCCTTCCCGAACGGTGACGACGGCATTCTCTATATCTTTTACATTCTTGATATACCCCAAGCCCCGGATCAGGTACTCCACCTTGTTGATCTCCATCGTCTCGGCGCCGATATCGAGGTTGCTCTTCTTGATGGCGCTCATGATATCCATCACGGAGACGTTGAAGGCGTACATGGCATCTGGGTTCAACTCGATCTGGTACTCCTTCACGAAGCCGCCCGCCGAGGCAACCTCGGATACCCCCTCGGCGGAGGATAAGGTGTACTTGACGTAGAAATCCTGTATCGTACGCAACTCCTCGGCGTTCCAGCCTCCGGTAGGTTTACCGGTCTTGGGGTCCCGTCCTTCCAGCGTATACCAATAGATCTGCCCGAGGGCGGTAGCGTCCGGTCCCAAGGTAGGCTGCACGCCTTCCGGCAAGGTTCCCGGAGGCAGGGAGTTCAGCTTCTCCAATATACGGGAACGGCTCCAGTAGAACTCTATATCGTCATCGAAGATAATGTATATGAAGGACATCCCGAACATGGAGGAACTACGGATCGTCTTCACTCCCGGGATACCTAAAAGAGAGGTGGTCAGCGGATAAGTGATCTGGTCCTGTATATCCTTCGGCGAGCGGCCCATCCATTCCGTGGCCACGATCTGCTGGTTATCGCCGATATCGGGGATGGCGTCTACCGGAATCGGATTCCGGGGAATGATCCCCCCGTGCCAATTGAAGGGGGACGTGGAGATGCCCCATACGATAATCAGCACTAGTAAAAGTAAGGTTACCACCCTGTTCTCAAGGAAGTAACGAATGATTCTGTTTAACATTTGAATGAGCTTTTATGATTTGAAAACATATGAGAACGCTTATTTGTTCGTCTTTGAAGGCAAGCGATCACATGAGTACTCGTGATGCTTTACGCCAGTACTCGCAATGGATTACTCCAGTATTTGCAATGGATTACTCCAGTACTTGCGGTGGATTACTCCAGTACTCGCAATAGATTACGCCGGTACTCGTGCGTAAACAGACGTAAATCGCCTTTTAAAAAGGAAGCCTATACGCTAAATCAAAAAAGTACAATGATGGACGAATAACGGGATAGCGCTATTCTCCTTGGGTGGATTAATAAAGGGATTGGAACGTGTTGTCTCGTCTCGCCCGGCGATCTTATAGGAGTCGAGTAGATCGAACAACAAAACTACAGCGACAGGAGCGGACAATTGCACGAGCGTATTCGCCACATCCTGATCGACGGATAACTTAACATATTCCGTCTTGGTAGAGCAGCACTTATGGGACGTGCCCGCCTCACCGCAACTGGGGCAAGTGTCAAGATACTGCAAACTCACCTCCGCCAACTTACCCATACAATAATGGTAATTCAGCGCAAACCCGGAGGAAACCCCGAGGTAAAGAACAGCGAGTATGAACAATAAAAATCTTCTCATCCCAAGTAATATATTCCGCAAATATATGAATATTTTTTGAACGGGCAATAGGGTGGAAAAAGTGCTCGTAGGGTTGTTAAAATCAGAACCTTTTCTTTATAGCCTTGTTCAAGGTAGGTAATTAATCTAAACAAAACACATTTATGAGACTATTTGTACAAGGAGCAGTATTACTGCTAGGTATGGGATTCTTATCGGCTCCCGCTAAGGCTCAAAAGGTGGTCATCGAGGATGACGTGCCAAATTCGATAGTCCTTGTCAGCCAAGACAAGGCAGGTGATGAAATCGTGAGGATAATGAATGAGACGCAGAGCCCTCGTTTCCACGACCCGAAAGCCCCCCGCTTCGTATTGACCGATCGTAAGGGACGTTTCGCCTTGGGTATCGGCGGTTACGTGAAGGCTACGGCGGAGTATGATTTCGGCGGGATCTCGGATGATGTCGATTTCTATCCGTCCATGATCCCGAATGGTGGGCAGAACTACGTCCGTAACCAGTTCCAGATGGACGCTACTACCAGTACGATATTCTTGAAATTAGTGGGTCGTACCAAACACCTCGGGGATTTCGTCGTGTATACGGCGGGTAACTTCCGGGGAGGCAGCAAGGTCTTCGAGCTCCAGAACGCCTATGTGTCTTTCCTTGGTTTCACGATGGGTTACGATTATAGTACCTTCATGGATCTGGCCGCCCTTCCGCCCTCGATCGATTATGCGGGGCCTGCCGGACAGGTTTTCAGCCGTGCCACCCTGTTACGCTATGAGCGTGCTTTCGGTAAGGGATGGAAAGCGGGTGTAGGTATCGAGATGCCTGTGGTGGATGGCATCACGAACCAAAGCGTGAATATCAGTAACCAACGTATGCCGAACTTCCCTGCCTATATCCAATACGCTTGGAATAAGAGCAGCCATATCCGTGTAGCTGGTATCGTACGTAATATGACGTATGAGAACTTGGTGGCGCAACGGGCCGAGTCTAAGGCCGGATGGGGCGTGTTTGCCGCCTCTACGTTCAATGTGACGAGCAAGCTGAACTTCTACGGTCAGGCTACTTACGGCCGGGGGATCAGCCAGTTCTTGAATGATATCAGTAATCTGGACGTGGATCTGGTTCCGGACCCCGAGGCCAAAGGCAAGATGCAAGTGCTTCCGATGATGGGTTGGTACGCTGGCTTGCAGTATAATATCACGCCGAAGGTATTCGTCTCCAGCACCTATAGCCAGACTCGTTTATACAGCGAGAATGATTACCCGGTTACCCCGTCGGATCAATACCGCTACGGTCAATACTTGGTAGCCAACATTTTCTGGAACGTGAACGCTAATCTGCAAGTCGGCGCCGAGTATTTGAGAGGCTGGCGTACCGATTTCAACGATATGACCCGCCACGCCAACCGACTTAATGTTTCCGCTCAATATAACTTCTGATAATGTAGCGTTTTGTTGATGTGCCACACCGGGGGATTCTTGGTGTGGCATTTCTTTTCGAGGCGATTGGCAGGTCTGCGATTAATAGATGTTCGCCATGCTAATCAGCGGCTCATACAGCTTCTCGATATCCTGCGAATCGATCTCGATCTCAACTTGATCACCGGGGATAAGAGTCTGTCCGGCGGGAGCCAAGTCCTTGCGATCCCGGTGAATAGTCTTGATGATACAACGTTGGGGGAGGGTGAGGTGATCTACCTCCTTCCCGTCGAAATAGGCACCTGTCATGATCTCTACGAACAGGCTGGAACGCCCTTCGGTACGGAAGGCTGGAGTCGAGATCATCTCGTCGTAGAGAACCACGTTAAAGGGCTTTATCTGTAGCATTTCCGTGAAGTAATACGTAAGCCCGCCGACAATGATAGAGGGGTAGAATACATCCAGATGCCCGGTTATCTCCGTAATCAAGACGATACCCGTCAGCGGTGTCCGGACTACCGCCACCAAGAAACCTACCATGCTGATTAACATGATATAGCTGATGCTCTCCGTTTCAATGAAACCATACTTCACCAATAATAAGGCGATGATCTGCCCGAACAATCCCCCGGTAACTAGTGTAGGGATGAAATTCCCTCCCGGCAGTCCGGAGGAGAAAGAGAGAGACGTGAATATCAAGTGGATGAGCATCATCGCCGCTATCCATAAAACGGGGTGATATCCATGCATCGCTTGCATGATAAGGAATTGCTCGCCTCCTCCTGTCAAATCGATCTCCGTCAATGAGATCGTATACGCTATGATAAGCAGGTACAACATCTTCATATAAGGAGGATGCTTCAGTCTGGTAAAGAAATCCTTGCACCAAAGGGTAAACATCGAGTAAATTTTCCCGAAGACGGAAATAACCACGGCCAGAAATAAGAACAACTTCAGTTGATCTATAAAAGTAGCCTGCGGGGCAATAGCGCTAATCTGCGAGTAGGGGTTGAAGGGGAAAATCAAGCTCGCTACGCCTCCCGCCACGACCCCTGCCAGCAAGGTGGTAATGGCGGTCTTGGGAGCGTCGAACCGTTCGATGGACTCGATCACCAAAAGTGAGGAAGCGAGGGGAGCGGCGAAAGCGGCGGCCAATCCGGCACCTGCGCCGGCAGCCAAAAGTTGCTTGCGCTCTCCAGCCAATACGTGTCCCCATTTGGAAATGATATTCCCCACGTAAGATCCGATCTGTACGCACGGTCCCTCACGACCAAGGGACAGGCCGGCGCTGATCGCTAATATCCCTCCCGTGAACTTGGCGATTAATTGTGTCAACGGGTTTTTATAAGTGATCCTGCCATTGATAACCGCCCGTGTCTGGGGAATGCCCCCACCGGTAATCAGCGGCATCTTCTTGACCATCCAATTCACGCAAAGCAATATACCCCATAGCGTGAAGAAGAACAAGACATGGAAATACCAAGGGTAATGACCGTCGAAAAAAAGTTTCCGGCTATTGAATAACTGCTGGAGCAGATAGTGATAAGGTACCGCTACCAACCCGGTCAGCAATCCCACGAAAATGCTTACAAAATAAAGTCTGGCGTCAATAAGTTTCAATTTCCAGATCCGCCAGCGCCTCAATTTTGTTATATCTAAGAGATCATTATCCATCGGACTCACCTTGTTTTCGTTTCCTGTTACAACAACCGAGGTAAATAAGAGGTTTAAAATCTCATTCCATTGAACCTTTTTTAAAAAGCCTTGTTATTAAGATATAGTGTTTTTCATGGTATTAGAATTAAGTTAGATTAGGTTATCCGTCTTGTTCGTGAGAATAGGGCGGTTTTCCTGTTTATAGGGGTTTGTACTTTGAGGCGGTTAGGATTTCTTGGGCGTCGTTGTTTTGCATCAACGCCTCCGGGGTAGATCCCGTCTCCTTCATGTACTGGTTGATGATCTGCCAGCCTATCCAAGTCCCGATATTCCCGGGAGCGTCGTTCTCGGGGAAAATGGCCGGGGTATCCTCGAAATACTGGGAAGTTGTCAGTTGATCCGGGGTATAAAGATGCTTGCGCTCGATGATTGCTTTCCAGATTGTTCCTTCGTTGTCCTTGCACCAGTTGTAGGCCTGTTCGGTGTATCCCATTAGCTCGGCGGCATCGGGAACGCCTAGGGCTTGCGAGAGCAGGTATTTGATTTTTCCCTCGTAAATCATCCGGTCCAGCAATACGTTCTCTTTTCCCGCGAAAGGATATTCGGACATGAGCCACCCCGCCAGATAATCCGGGACCACGAGTCCACGTTGCATTTTCAATTTCTGGGAGTCATAGAAGAAATCTTGATACAAGGGATAGTCCTTTCCCATATACTTATCGATGGAAAGGGAAAGCAGGCTATCGCCTACCAATACGTTCTGGTTGAAACCGGATACATGCATATAGATAGCAGGGATCTGCATCGAGGGGAAATTCTCCTTTAGATAGGCGAATCCGTATCCCAAGGATTTCTCGATATCCTCCACGGAATCATATTGGGTGATAGCGTCACGATACAAGCCTTTCAAGGTAGGCTCCGAGTAATAATTCCGCATTTTCTCGAAGAAGCCGGGAGTCTCGATGGTTTGCAGGTTTAATATGCCTTTCCCGATGATATCCAGCATTTCCGGGTATTGTTTGATTAGTTCGGGTTGCAAGGTGGTATCTTCCGTATCGATCAGCCGGAATAAATCCTTGTCAAAACGATTGATATGCAGGGGTTCGACGGTAGCGTAGTTGATCGTATTTGTGTTTTGCCCGTTGCAGCTCAATAGCGTAGCGGACAAAATACAGGCCATGATGAGTTTTGTAACCATATCTCTTCGTATAATAATGTAATATGATAAGAAACGGATCGCATGGGGTAATATTGTGTGACTGGCATCTTATTACTACCTTTGCCTCCCTTTTATTTAAGATTCATCATGCGATATACGAACAAACAAATTCTAAAGATCACGTATCCGGTATTAATCAGCTTGCTCATGGAGCATATGATCGGATTGACGGATACCGCTTATCTGGGACGTGTCGGCGAGGTCGAGCTAGGTGCCTCCGCCTTGGCAGGAGTCTATTATCTTGTGATTTATATGCTGGGCTTTGGTTTCAGTGTAGGCGCTCAGGTGCTGATGGCACGTCGTAACGGTGAGGGGGAGTATGAACGGATCGGCGAGGTTTTCACGCAAGGCGGGCTATTCCTTTTTTTGCTGGCGGCGGTGTTGTTTACGGCCTCTAATCTGCTTACGCCCCATCTGCTCCACCGGATGATCGGTTCGGAAGAGGTGTATCGAGCGACGATGAGCTATCTGGACTGGCGGGTGTACGGGTTCTTCTTCTCTTTTATAGCGGTGATGTTCCGTGCGTTTTACGTGAGTACGACGAATACGAAGATCTTGACGGCCAATTCGGTGGTGATGGTGCTTACCAACGTGGTCTTGAACTATATCTTGATATTCGGTAAGTTCGGGTTCCCCGCTTTGGGGATAGCGGGTGCCGCTATCGCTTCCTCGATCTCGGAAGCTGTTTCCGTATTGTTCTTCGTGATTTATACTTGGAAGAAGATAGATTATAAAAAATATGGTCTGTTCCGTTTTACGAGAGTGGATTTTAGGATGCTGGGACAAATACTTAGTGTCTCTATCTGGGTGATGATCCAGCATGGGATCGCTTTTGGAGGATGGTTTATCTTCTTTATCGCTATGGAGCATCTGGGTGAGCGGCCGTTGGCGATTACGAATGTGGTACGTAGCATCTCCTCGTTCCTGTTTATGTTCGTGAATGCTTTCGCCTCCACGAACAGCTCGCTGGTAAGTAACTTGATCGGTGCCGGGGAGTCGGACCGGGTGCTTCCGCTTTGCCGGAGGATGATCGGGCTATGCTATGCGTTCGTGCTACCGATCGGTATCTTGATCGCTATGTTCCCGTCTACCGTATTGCGTATTTATACGGATAACCCGGACTTGATCGCTAGCTCGATCTCCTCGTTGTGGGTGATGCTGTCTTCTTATCTCTTCGCTGTTCCCGGTTTTATTTATTTCTTTAGCGTATCGGGGACAGGCAATACCCGCCGTGCGCTGGAAATCGATATGGCTAGCATATTCGTGTACGTATTATATATATTGTATGTCGCCGTATGGTTGCGTGCGGACGTGGCGGTTTGCTGGACTACGGAGTATGTATATAATATCATGATCCTTTCTTCTTTCTTCTATCTATGGAAAGGAAATTGGCGTAACAAGAAAATCTGAAGACTTATCTTTTGATTAGTACGGTAATTCGTAAGGATAAATCAAAAAAGACCATCTTGGCATTCACGTTCTGTGTGATATGGCGTTCCGCTTTCGCCAATTCTTCCATCAAATCGATCACGTTTCGCTCGTTGACGAAAGGGGAGAACTTAACGGAGAAGCTAGCCTCGTCCAGATTCATATAATTAAGTTCCGGCGATTGGAACCGGTACATGAAGTTCTCCCGGATCAAATGCTGACAATAGGAGAGGAAGTTTTTCTGTCGTTCCCGTCCGATCCCTGCCATGACGTCCGCCATCGCTTTCATGCCTTTTACGTTTCGTGCCCATGAGTTTCGCATCATGGCCTTGAATTGCTCCAGAAAGAATTTATTTTCCTCGCCCAAGCTAATCGCCTCCATCGCCTTGATAAAACTTCCGGAGGAGAGGTGAGCGACGTGTTTAGCGTCGTCGGGCGAAAGCCCGAAACGGGATACCATGGCATTCATGATCGCATCGGTCTCAATGGGACGGATGTGGATGTGTTGCGCACGGGATTGGATGGTCCCGAGGATAAGGTCCGGTGTCTCGGATACCATAAGAATAACCGTTCTCATAGGAGGCTCCTCTATGATTTTCAGAAGCTTATTGGCACAAGTAGGATGCAGTTTCTCCGGCAACCAAACTATCAAGATACGATATTCCGCCTCATAAATCTTTAGGCTCAGTTTATGGATAATCTCATCGCTTTCCTTGGAATAGATGATGGCTTGTGAGTTTCCGGCCTCGATATAATCCAGCCATTCATCCATATTGAAATAGGGATGTTCTTTGAGGAACCCACGCCATTCACTGAGATAATCATCGCAGACCTCTTTCTTTTTCTCTTTCTTGGCTACGATCGGGAATACAAAATGTAAATCGGGATGTGCCAATTCGTCATATTTGAGGCATGACGGGCAACGTCCACAAGCGTCCGTGTCCGTCCGGTTCGTACAATTCAGATAACGGGCGTAAGCCAAAGCCAGCGGAAACGCCCCGGCTCCCCCTTGCTCTGTGAATAACTGTGCATGGGGTACGATCCCCGTCCGAGCCGATTGTCTCAACCGTTCCTTCACTTCCTCTTGCCCGATGATATCTTTAAAATACATGAGATATTTCCTTTTCTATAGAATAATGAACGAAGTTACGGAAAAGTATTCAGATATCAAAAAGCGCGAGGTTTTGTAAATATCAATTGACATATGTAGAGTAAAACTAAGAACGGATACAATACCAAGTCAAGTCCAATAAAGAATATGTATTTCATTACCTTAGAATTTTAAAAATAACCATACTTAGTACATGATTGTTCAATCGTGTACTTCTATTAGACAACTCAGCGTATAAAAACCCCTATTGTATTTCAATAAATTTCTTTCGCTATTTTGTAAACGCTATCCGAGGCCATCATTGTGTAGAAATGTAAGCTCGGTACACCATGAACGATCAGATCCTTGCACTGCTGTATACACCATTCCACACCCACCTCTTTCGCTTCCGCATCATCTTTACATTTACGTAATTCTGTTGCGAAAGGCTCCGGGATATCCGCACGGAATATCTTCGGAAGAACCGTTAATTGGTTCTTGAAAACGATCGGTTTGATACCGGGGATGATGGGAACCGTGATGCCTTCCGCACGGCAACGGTCCACGAACGCATAATATTTTTTATTATCGAAGAACATTTGGGTTACCAGATATTCAGCGCCATTTTTTACTTTCTCCTTTAAATAATAGATATCAGATTCCATATTGGGCGCTTCCTCGTGCTTCTCCGGATAGCAAGCCATGCCGTACGAGAAGGGAGTCTCTATACCGTCTATCTTGGAACCGTCTAACGCGATACCTTCGTTGAAATGATTTACCTGCTGCTGTAAATCAGTCGCATGATCGTGGTATAACTCCGGGTTTTGCTGGGAGGCCTCTAAAGTCTTTATATCTCCCCTTAATATTAAGAGGTTGTTTACGCCAAGGAAGTTCAAATCGATCAAAGCGTATTCCGTCTCGTCTTTCGTAAAGCCTTTACATATAATATGGGGTACGGCAGGAATACCGTATTTATTCTGGATAGCCGAAGCGATCGCTACGGAGCCCGGACGTTTACGGATGTTTACTTTCTGGAAACTTCCGTCTGGTAAGGTTTTATAGACGAACTCGCTATGGTGGGAGGTGATATTTATGTATTTAGGGTCGAATTCCTTCAACTTGTCAATTACATTATACACCTTCTGGATACTGTTACCTTTCAGCGGCGGTAATATCTCGAAAGAAAAAGCGGTACTCTTACTATCCCTTATCAGATCAATGACTTTCATATTTTAATTATTTTTGACGCGAATGTAGCAAAAATCTTGGTAACATAGATTTTAATCCGCTATTTGTATATATCCATGCCACGGCTCTTTCATTTACCCATCCGTTTCGGCAGGCCGGAATGCATGAATCTCAAGTGAAATTCCGCACAATAAGTTTACGAGAGAAAATTGTGTATAAGAATCTGATAATCAGTAATTAAAAACAGGATAATCTTTCTGCGAAAACACGTACATGTTTTTGGAAAAAGTCGTACGTGTTTTCCGGAAAGGTCGTACGTGTTTTCCGGAATCCTTCCACCGAAAACAAAAGCGCATGTTAAAATTTACAAGAAACCCCACTTTAACGAAATGTTAAATGAAAAAGCCGTGGCCTTCCGTTTGCTTTTTTTAGTTTATAGGCCGAACTATATATAAATTAGCGTATATTTGCGGTACACAAAATCTCCCATAGCGACGGCTATGGGCGTTTTTGCTTTTGAGCGATATTATTAACAGTGTAATTTGTTAATTTTAAACTAATTACAGCAAATTGTATAGATATGGAAAATTTAAATTGGTCTGAGCTGGGATTTGGTTATATCAAGACAGACTACAATGTAAGATGCTACTATCGTGACGGCAAATGGGGTGAGTTGGAAGTTTCTTCATCCGAGATTATCAATATTCACATGGCCGCTACTTGCTTGCATTACGGACAAGAGTCTTTCGAGGGTTTGAAGGCCTTCCGTGGAAAAGACGGTAAGATCCGTGTATTCCGTATGGATGAGAACGCTAAACGTATGCAATCTTCCAGCCGGGGTATCAAGATGGCTGAGTTGCCTGTAGAGATGTTCGAGGAAGCTGTACGTAAGGTCGTGAAATTGAACGAGCGTTTTGTTCCTCCTTATGAGAGCGGTGCCGCTTTATATATTCGTCCGTTGATGATCGGCTTGGGCGCTCAGGTGGGTGTGAAGCCGGCTCCCGAATATATGTTTATGATATTTGTCACTCCGGTAGGTCCGTATTTCAAGGGTGGATTCCAGCCCTCGAAGGTGTGCGTGCTTCGTGAGTATGACCGTGCGGCTCCTAACGGGACAGGTACGATCAAGGTCGGTGGTAACTATGCCGCTAGCTTGGTAGCTGGCGAGATCGCTCATTCCAAGGGATACGCCGCCGTATTGTATCTGGATCCGAAAGAAAAGAAATATCTGGATGAGTGCGGTCCGGCTAACTTCTTCGGAATCCGTGGCAATAGCTATATCACTCCGCAATCCCACTCGATCTTGCCCTCGATCACGAACAAGAGCTTGCAGCAATTGGCCGAGGATATGGGCTTGACGGTAGAGCGTCGTCCGGTTCCTTTCGAGGAGATCGCTACGTTCGACGAGGCTGCCGAGTGTGGTACCGCCGCGGTTATCGCCCCGATCTCACAAATCGACGATTTGGATGAGAACAAATCTTTTGTTATCGCCAAAGACGGCAAACCGGGTCCTGTTTGCGAGAAACTATATCATAAGCTACGTGCCATCCAGTATGGTGACGAGCCGGATACTTACGGATGGATCTCGATCATTGAATAATATCTTTTGTTTCGTAAGGACTGGAGTGCGCTCCGTCTTTACGAGACAGAATACGTTGATAGGCAATTGTTAGTTTGAACTTTACTTTTTGCAATAAAATTGCAATCTCCGCATTGCAAATGAGAAAAGATGTTTATCTTTGCATCGGTAATTCCAAATTTTCAATTACCAATTATGTAGGTGGAAGCATTCTTTAAAACACATAAATATCTGGTAGAGCATCTGTATTCTCCGGTACGAAGGGGATTGATGGATGAGATCAATTGGGAGGATCGGTTGATCGGTGTTAAAGGTTCGCGAGGAGTCGGAAAGACCACTTTCTTGTTAGACTATGCCCGTGAATATTTTGGTGCCGATAATAAGGAATGCTTATACATTAATTTAAATCATTTCTATTTTACGGAGCGTACACTCGTTGATTTCGCCGCCGAGTTTCGGGCTAAAGGCGGAAAGGTGTTGTTGATAGACCAAGTATTTAAGTATTCCAACTGGTCGAGAGAGTTGCGGTATTGCTATGATAATTTCGAGGACTTGAAGATCGTTTTCTCCGGTTCGTCGGTGATGCGTCTGAAAGAGGAGAATCCGGACCTGTCCGGCAAGGTGGTATCGTATAACCTCAGGGGGTTCTCGTTCCGTGAGTTCTTGAACTTGATGTCGGGGAACCAGTTTCCTGCGTACACGTTCGATGAGGTATTAGAGAATCATCAGGAAATCGCCAAACGTATTTGCTCGGTCGTAAGGCCGATGGCTTATTTCCAAGATTATCTACATCATGGTTTTTATCCGTTCTTCTTGGAAAAGCGCAACTTCTCCGAGAACCTGCTGAAGACCATGAACATGATGCTAGAGGTGGACGTGTTATACATAAAACAAATCGAACAAAGCTACCTGCCAAAGCTACGCAAACTACTCTACTTATTGGCTACGAGCGCTCCTTGTACCCCAAACGTGAGTCAGTTGAGCAAGGATATCGAGACATCCCGGGCCACCGTGATGAACTATATCAAGTATTTGACAGATGCCCGTTTGATGAATATGCTGTATCCGGTGGGCGAATCCTTTCCGAAGAAACCCTCCAAGGTATATATGTATAACTCGAACCTGATGTACCCCATCCGTCCGATGGAGGTAAATGCCGGGGCGGTGCGTGAGTCGTTCTTTTATAACCAACTATTGAAAGACAATAAGCTGAATGAAGGAATCAAGAACGCCCACTTTCTGGTGAATACGATGTATAATTTCCGGATCGAGGAAAACATGAAAGTGAAGAACAATCCGGATATGTACTATGCTGTCGATAAGACCGAGATCGGGGAGGGGAACATGATCCCGCTTTGGTTGTTCGGTTTTCTATATTAAGTAAGAATCTTTTTTAATACTAATAGTTTTATAGGTCTATGACAAAACAGAAGAAATTTTTAACCTGTGATGGTAATCAGGCCGCTGCTCATATCTCGTATATGTTCAGCGAGGTAGCCGCGATTTACCCCATCACTCCGTCGTCTACAATGGCTGAATATGTAGATGAATGGGCTGCAGCCGGACGTAAGAATATTTTCGGCGAGACTGTAATGGTACAGGAAATGCAATCAGAGGGTGGTGCCGCAGGTGCTGTTCACGGTTCATTGCAAGCTGGTGCCTTGACAACAACCTACACTGCTTCTCAAGGTTTGTTGCTTATGATCCCTAATATGTACAAGATCGCCGGTGAATTGCTTCCTTGCGTTTTCCACGTATCCGCTCGTACATTGGCTTCTCATGCGTTGTGTATCTTCGGTGACCATCAAGACGTGATGTCTGCCCGTCAGACAGGTTTCGCCATGTTGGCCGAGGGTTCCGTACAGGAGGTTATGGACTTGGCCGGTGTCGCTCACTTGGCTACGATCAAGTCTCGTGTACCGTTCGTGAACTTCTTCGACGGTTTCCGTACCTCTCACGAGATCCAGAAGATCGAGGCTTTGGAGAATGAGGACTTGGCTCCGCTTATCGACCAGAAGGCCTTGGCTGAGTTCCGTGCCCGTGCCTTGAACCCGGAGAGACCGGTCGCTCGCGGTATGGCCGAGAACCCGGATCATTTCTTCCAACACAGAGAATCTTCCAACACGTACTACGAGGCAGTTCCCGCTATCGTAGAAGAATATATGAACGAGGTTTCCAAGATCACAGGCCGTAAATACGGTTTGTTCGATTATTACGGAGCTGAGGACGCTGAGCGTGTGATCATCGCCATGGGTTCTGTTACGGAGGCCGCTCGTGAGGCTATCGATCACTTGATCGCTAAGGGCGAGAAGGTAGGTTTGGTATCCGTTCACTTGTATCGTCCGTTCTCCGCTAAGCATTTCTTGGCTGCCGTGCCTAAGACCGCTAAGCGTATCGCCGTATTGGATCGCACGAAAGAGCCGGGTGCTAACGGTGAGCCGTTGTATCTGGACGTAAAAGACTGCTTCTATGGTCAGGAGGATGCTCCGGTGATCGTAGGTGGCCGTTATGGTCTGGGTTCTAAGGATACGACTCCGGCTCAGATCCTGTCCGTATTCGAGAACTTGGCGTTGCCGATGCCGAAGAACCAGTTCACGATCGGTATCGTGGATGACGTTACTTTCACTTCTCTGCCTCAGAAGGAAGAGATCGCCTTGGGCGGTGAGGGTATGTTCGAGGCTAAGTTCTACGGTTTGGGTGCCGACGGTACGGTAGGCGCTAACAAGAACTCGGTGAAGATTATCGGTGATAACACGGATAAATACTGTCAGGCTTATTTCTCTTACGACTCTAAGAAATCCGGTGGTTTCACTTGTTCTCACCTGCGTTTCGGTGATCATCCGATCCGTTCTACTTATTTGGTGAATACCCCGAACTTCGTGGCTTGCCACGTTCAGGCTTATTTGCGCATGTACGACGTGACTCGTGGTTTGCGTGAGAACGGTACCTTCTTGTTGAATACCGTTTGGGGCGCCGAGGAGTTGGCTAAGCACTTGCCTAATAAGGTAAAACGTTACTTCGCTCAGAAGAATATCACTGTATATTATATCAACGCTACACAGATCGCCTTGGAGATCGGTTTAGGTAACCGTACCAATACGATCCTTCAGTCCGCTTTCTTCCGTATCACAGGTGTTATCCCTGTAGACTTGGCTATCGAGCAGATGAAGAAATTCATCGTTAAGTCTTACGGTAAGAAGGGCGAGGACGTGGTTAACAAGAACTACGCGGCTGTAGACCGTGGTGGCGAGTACAACCAATTGACGGTTGATCCCGCTTGGGCTAACCTTCCGGATGATGAGGCTGTCGTAAACAACGATCCCGCTTTCATCAACGAGGTAGTTCGTCCGATCAACGCTCAGGATGGCGACTTATTGAAGGTTTCCGCATTCAAGGGCATCGAGGATGGTACTTGGGCGCAAGGAACCGCTAAATACGAGAAACGTGGCGTGGCCGCTTTCGTTCCGGTTTGGAATGAGGCGAACTGTATCCAGTGTAACCAATGCGCTTACGTTTGTCCTCACGCTTCTATCCGTCCGTTCGTATTGAACGACGAGGAGCAGAAGGGCGCCAGCTTCGCTATGTTGGACGTGAAGGCTCCGGCCGCTATGAAAGGTATGAAGTTCCGTATGCAGGTAGACGTTCTCGACTGTCTGGGTTGCGGTAACTGCGCCGATATCTGTCCGGGATTCAAGGGCAACAAGGCATTGTCTATGGTTCCGCTGGAAGGCCAGTTGGCTGAGGCCGATAATTGGAACTACTGCGTAGCTAACGTTTCTTCTAAGCAAAACTTGGTAGACGTGAAGTCTAACGTGAAGAACTCACAGTTCGCTACTCCGTTGTTTGAATTCTCAGGCGCTTGCTCCGGTTGTGGCGAGACTCCGTACGTGAAGTTGATCACCCAGTTGTTCGGCGACCGCGAGATGGTGGCTAACGCTACCGGATGTTCTTCTATCTACTCCGGTTCTGTTCCTTCCACTCCTTATACAACGAACGAGAAGGGTCAAGGTCCTGCTTGGGCAAACTCTTTGTTCGAGGACTTCTGCGAGTTCGGCTTGGGTATGGAATTGGCGAACGAGAAGATGCGTAAACGTCTGGAAGGCTTGTTGCAACAGATCACCGTGGGCGAGCATGCTCCGGCTGAGGCCAAGGAAATAGCCGCCGCTTGGATCGCTAACCAGAACGACGCCGAGAAGACGAAGGAATTGGCTCCGCAAATCATGGCATTCGTTGAGCAAGGCATCAAGGAGGGTTGTCCGGTTTGCGCTCAGATCAAGGAATTGTCTCACTTCTTGGTAAAACGTTCTCAATGGATTATCGGTGGTGACGGTGCTTCTTACGATATCGGTTACGGTGGTTTGGATCACGTGATCGCTTCCGGCAAGAACGTAAATATCATGGTATTGGATACCGAGGTTTACTCTAACACGGGTGGTCAGTCCTCGAAGGCTACTCCGGTGGGCGCTATCGCTAAGTTCGCCGCTTCCGGTAAGAGGGTACGTAAGAAAGACCTAGGCTTGATGGCTACTACTTACGGTTACGTATATGTGGCTCAGATCGCTATGGGTGCCGACCAAGCCCAGACATTGAAGGCGATCCGCGAGGCCGAGGCTTACGACGGTCCTTCCTTGATCATCGCTTACGCTCCTTGTATCAACCACGGTTTGAAGAAGGGTATGGGTAAGTCGCAAGCTGAGGAGAAAGAAGCCGTAGCATGCGGTTACTGGCACTTGTGGCGTTACAACCCGGCTTTGGAGGCAGAGGGCAAGAATCCGTTCACCTTGGATAGCAAGGAGCCGGATTGGAGCAAGTTCCAAGACTTCTTGAAGGGTGAGGTTCGTTTCGCTTCCGTAGCTAAACAATATCCGGCTGAGGCCGCTGAGTTGTTTGCCGCCGCCGAGGAGAACGCTAAATGGCGTCTGCGTAGCTACAAACGTATGGCTGCCGAGAATTGGGATGTAGAGGCTTAATATAACAGGTCTTTTATTATAGAATGAGGGCGGTGTCTCCGGAAACGGAAGGCACCGCTTTTTTTATGGGGTGGATGGGGTATGCGCGGTTTGTCAGAAGACCGGGATCGAATAGACCAGCCCCAGCGATATACGGTGTGTATCCGGCTCTATGGCTCCCATTCGCGTGGCGGCTTTCTCTAGGATAACGCCCCGGTAGGTGTATAGGACGAATACGAAAAGGTCGAGTTGCTTGAAGGGGAAGAATTCCACGCTACTCTGCGCGTTCCACGAACGGCGGTACATCCCTTTCCGGAAATCGCCGTTGCCCTTGTACACCCGGGCGGTCTCGTACGCCCCTTTCACGTAAACGTTCCATTGGGGGTGGACACGGTAATCCACGTCGCCGATAATCGATAGGTATTCGGTGTTCATGGCGGTATGAGGCGTTCCGGGCAGACGGCTGACGACCCCATGCTGGTCGATCCCTTGGCGGGTGTACATAACGTCGAGGTACGTTAGCAACGGGCCTTTCTCATAGGTATTGCCACAGGTGAAATAGTAGGAGTAGCGCTTGCGGGTCTGCTGTCCGACGGCGGTGGCATAACGCAGTTGCAAGGTCTTGTCCAGATAATAGCTATTCCAGTTGACCGTGTACATAAAGGGTATCTTGGCCTTGGCGGTGCCCTCGGGAAGTCCGGTAGGGTAGATGTCCTCGTCGTTACCGTTGCGGTTATTCACGATCTGGAAACAAAGCTCGTGGTCCGGGTTGACTTGCCAGTTGCCCGAGATACCGGCTTGGTAGGCGGTCAGTAAATTATTGAACTCGCTAAACTCTCGTACCCGGATGGAATTGACGTAATACTCGTATCCCCCGAAATTAACGAATTGCTTGCCGATCGTGAAATTGAGATTATGCCGTGCCTTTAGGTTCACGTAAGCCAGCTCGAGCGAGGAGGAGAGGTTGTCGAGCGAATAGGGATCGGAGTATTTGTTGAACGACTGCCGGTAATGATACCCCAGCCACTTGCCTACATCCCCCTTGATCTCCAGCCGGACACGGTTCAGCTTGAAGTTCATACCGTCTAGCTCGTTCCCGACAAACTCAGCGTTGGCCGAGGTGAAAAGCTGGAAGTTCATCTCGGCGCTATTGATCTTGATCTCTCCGTTCGATAATCGTTCCACGAGTGTAGGTTCCCCGTTATTCTCCCGAAGGGTCTCTTGGGCCGTCAGGCTGGCGTTCGTGGCTAGACAAAGCAAGAAAAGTAGAAAATGTTTCCTCATACGATAGATTTAGTTGGTAACAGACTACAAAAGTACAAATTGTTTTTGGATATCGATTTGAGTGCGGTTGGATTAATGAGAAAACCCGGCGAACCATGATGTCGGCCGGGTCTCTGCTCTCTGTAAATTTGTCAAGATCTTCAGAGTGTTTGCTCGATAACTTGAGCCGTACGTTCTATTTTTTTGCCAATATCGCGGAGCGCTTGTAATAACGTCTGCTTTTCTTCATACGTGAATTGCACCTCTTTGCCATGGATCATTAAGCCGTTTATACGTTGGCTCAACCATGCCCTGCTTTTGTTGAAATAAGTACGTGCGATATAAGACCAAGAGATCGATTCATATATACCGTCAAGTTTGTTTCTGAGAACGTTGTCGATTAACTTATCGGCTCTGGCGCAGGCATCATTTGCCCCTGCGATAAACGCTTCGTTGACCAACTGTTTTTCTTCGTCACTTTTAGAGTCGATAAACGCTGTTACTTCAGAGCGGAAAGCCTTGCGCTCTTCATCTGTATCCAGAAGCATGAATTTACTTTTTAATGTTTCCAGTTCTTGATTGAGTTGATCGTAATTTGCCATATGTTGTTCTGTTAAAAAGTTCCAGTGAAAAGATCTTTTAGAAAGTACTCCTTTAGGAGTACTTTCTGTTAACCTTTCAACTTGAGTAACAACAATAACCTGTCTAAATGCAGGTCTATTTGCTTTTCAAGTTCCCCTTCTGAGGTTTTTTGCGCTAAAATATCCCAGTAGAGAGAATAGAACAGAAGATTTTTCTTTTCATGTTCTATCAGAGCCTTTAGCTCTTTTTGGTTATCATCCATCTAAAAGATCTTGACCTTACAAAGGTAGGTAAACAAATGTTTATCAACAAGAGGTTGTCGATTTATTTTATGCTCCCGATAGTATGATCATAAATACTTTATGCCTAGGTTCCGCTTTTTTTACCTACTTTTGTACGAAAAGAAGAGTAGTATAAGTATGATTAAGGCAGTATTTTTTGACATTGACGGTACGTTGGTAAGTTTCAAGACGCATAAACTACCGGACTCCACGGTCCGGGCCTTGGACCTGTTGCGAGAAAAGGGAATCAAGGTTTTCATCGCTACCGGCCGCCAGTTGCAATCTATCAATAACCTCGGGACGCAAGAGTTCGATGGTTATGTTACCTTGAACGGAGGATATTGCTTGGCCGGAAAAGATAAGGTTATCTATAAACATAATATCCCGTCGGAGGATATAGAGGCGTTGATCCGCTATCAAGAGAATGAGGAGGCGTTCCCGTGCGCCTTGGTGGAGGAAGATGGGATTTACCAGAACTACGTGGATGATTCTGTGCGACAGCTTTACGACATGCTAGACTTCCCTCATCCTCCCTTGCGTCCTTTGCGTGGCAACGGGGGTAAGGAAGTATACCAGCTGATAGCCTTTTTCTCTCCCGGCCATGAAGAACGTATCATGTCCGTCTTGCCGCATTGCGAGGCTACTCGTTGGAACCCGCTATTTGCGGATGTCGTGCCGCGGGGGAGCAGTAAGGCGGTAGGGATCGATAAGATCATCGAGTATTACGGGATCTCGCTCCACGAGACGATGGCTTTTGGCGATGGAGGCAACGATATGGCCATGCTTCGCCACGCCGGGATCGGGGTAGCCATGGGTAACGCCGGCGACGAGGTGAAAGAGGCGGCGGATTACGTGACCGACTCCGTAGATGACGATGGTGTCATGAACGCTTTAAGACATTTCGATGTTATATAAATAAACAGTTTAATAACGCTAAATCACAAACGCTATGATTGATGAATTGGTAAGCTATAATCGTGAGTTCGTAAAGAACAAGGGGTATGAGAAGTATATCACGAATAAATATCCCGATAAGAAGATCGCCATCGTGTCTTGCATGGATACCCGGCTGACCGAGTTGCTACCCGCCTCCTTGGGCATCAAGAATGGAGACGTGAAAATTATAAAGAACGCGGGGGCGATCATATCCCACCCCTTCGGAAGCGTTATCCGGAGCTTGATGGTGGCGATTTACGAGCTTGGGGTTGTAGAGGTAATGATAATCGGGCATACCGATTGCGGAGCCAAGCACATGAATAGCTCCGAGATGATCGAAAAGATGAAAGAGCGGGGAATTCCGCAGGAACGAATAGATATGATCCGATATTGCGGTATAAACTTCGAGTCGTGGTTGCGGGGATTCGAGACCTCCGAGGCTTCCGTGCACGAGACCGTGGAGCAAATTCGGAATCATCCGCTGGTTCCGTCGGATATAACGGTAAGAGGGTTTGTAATAGACTCTGTTACAGGTGAATTAACGCCGGTGGAGTAATCCCCGGCGTATTTAGACTTATTTGCACAAGTCATAAATAATCGAAAAAATGAAATATTTTATTATGTTTTACAACATTGTTTCGGATAAAATGGTTATCTTTGTAACGAATTAAGAAAGAAAGATCGTTTTAGGATTATTTATTAACTGGCTTTCCAAGCGTGGGAAGCGTAAAACAAAAAGATTATGATGATGAGAGAAAATGAGAAAAGCCTTCGTGCTTTAGCGATGTTGCGTTATCAAGCAGATCGTTACCAGTCAGCTGGCAATGGTGCCATGAGTCAGCGATTAAACGCTGAGATCCGTCGCCTTATGAGCGAAATGAGTGTAGATGCGGATAAGAACTAAAAGACCGCGTCTTTTTTAAGTAAAGAATTAAAGTAAGAAATAAATTAGATGTCATCTCTTACCTCCGTTCAAAACGGAATGGTGAGAGATAGGAAATGAGGATTACCTTTGGCGATACGGCCGGGTGAGCCTTTTTTTTGTGCCCTTTCCTTTCCTTCTCCTTCGCATATCAGGGAAATTACTTATATTTGTGGATGAAAAAGCTAAAACAATAATCATTTGAACACAAAAACGATGAAAAAAGCAGGATTACTCTTAATGTCGCTGGCATTAAGTACGGCTCTTTGGGCGGAAAGTCCGGAGAAGAAAGGTTTGGAGGTGATAAATAGATCGACCGCCGAGGCGCATATCGGTTTCTTGGCCGATGATGATCTGGAGGGCCGTGAGGCCGGTTTCCGTGGAGGCCGTATAGCGGGCGATTATATCGTGGCGAACCTGAAATCATTGGGTATCGACCCTGTAGGAGACTCTTATTACCATCCGTTTGAGGCTTACCATATGGAACGCCAGAAGAGAGGGGCCCGCTGGCAGGTGCAGCCGGATTCCATAGCGGCTATCAAGCAAACCGGTGTTTTCCAGAAACTTTCCTTGAATAATATCTTGGGTAAGATAGAGGGCAAGAACCCGAGTGAGATCGTGATCGTCGGCGCTCACTATGACCATCTGGGTATCGACCCGATGCTGGATGGCGACCAGATCTATAACGGGGCGGACGATAACGCTTCCGGAGTCTCTGCCGTTTTGCAGATAGCGAGGGCTTTCCTTGCCACGGGCCAGCAACCGGAGCGAACCGTTATATTCGCTTTCTGGGACGGCGAGGAGAAAGGGCTTCTCGGATCGAAAGCCTTCGTTCAGTCTTTTCCAGAGATAAAGAACGTGAAAGGATATTTGAATTTCGATATGATCGGCCGTAACAATAACGAGGCGAAGCCTACCCATGTGGTTTATTTCTATACAGAGGCGCACCCTGCTTTCGGCGATTGGCTGAAGAACGATATCAAGAAATACAACTTGAATCTGGCACCGGATTATCGTCCGTGGGATAACCCGGTAGGAGGGAGTGATAACGGTTCCTTCGCAAAGATAGGTATCCCTATTATCTGGTATCATACCGACGGGCATCCGGATTACCATCAACCGAGCGACCATGCCGACCGGATTAATTGGGACAAGGTGGTGAATATCACGAAGGCCTCGTTCCTTAATATGTGGTATATGGCGAATGAGAAAGATTTTTAGAGATTATACGTCTTTTTCAATAGAAGATATCTAATAAAAGTAAGTTAACTTCATCGGCGAAGTAAGTTAACTTACTTTGGCATTTTAATTAACTTACTTTGCCGATGAAGCTGGCTTGCTTTTATATTCTGAAAAAACGCTTGAATTACTGTAATTTCATATCTTACTGCAGATACTTAGTTCTACATGAACTCAAGTCGATTTTAACTTAAAATCGTTTATATTTCTAATTTTATATTGTAAAACATAAAAAATAAGGGAGGATTTATTTAATTATAATAACACAATGTAATGAATATTTCATATCTTTGCCTCCGATATAAAATGTGCTAGGTATTTTGGCGCCAACTAAATAAAACAACTTCTACTTAAGAAAAGTTCATGTAGGACTCCGATAGTTAGCCCATTTTTTATTTGAACTTAATTACGCTAGAACTCAGGAGTGAGTGTATGTATGTGAATAATTTTAAAAGACAAATGTTTCGCCAAGACATTGTCTAATTATTTATTAATAAAACCATCAGTTATGTTGAAAAACTTTAAACCTGTCAGCTTAATTCTATGTGCGGGTGCGTTATGCTTCTCGGGAAGCATGTATGCCAACATCGCACCTGTTGAGCAAGGTACCTCTATCTCCCAGCAAAACGGGAAAGTAACAGGTACAGTGGAAGATGATTTCGGCCCAGTGACCGGAGCGTCAGTTGTCGTGAAAGGAACGTCTAATGGAACGATTACCGATATGGACGGTAATTTCACTTTGGATGGCGTCAAGAATGGTGATGTAATCCAAATCTCATTCATTGGTTACTCCACCATGGAGCTTACGTATACCGGTAAGCCGGTAGGCGTTATCAAATTAGCGGAAGACACCCAGAAATTGGATGAGGTCGTGGTTACGGCCTTGGGCATCAAGCGTGAGAAGAAAGCGTTGGGATATGCTACGCAAGAATTGAAAGGAGACGAACTTGTAAATGCACGGGAAAGTAATATTGCGAATGCGTTATCTGGTAAAGTATCGGGTTTGCAGGTAGTTCGTTCTAGTAGTGGCCCTGGCGGTTCTTCAAAAATTGTATTGCGTGGTAATAATTCATTAACTGGATCTAATCAGCCGTTGATTGTTGTCGATGGTATTCCAATGGATAACTTTACTGGAGGAGTTGATGATGCTTGGGGTAATAGCGGCGTGGATATGGGTAATGGTTTGTCAGATATCAACCCGGAAGATATCGAATCCATGAACGTGTTGAAAGGAGCTTCAGCCGCCGCGTTATATGGTTCTCGTGCAGGTAATGGCGTAATTTTGATTACGACGAAATCGGGTAAAAAGCAAAGTGGATTAGGTATTACTGTAAATGCCGGAGTTACAGTGGAAAGCATGTTTTTGAAACCAGAATTACAGAATACGTATGGTCAGGGTACAAATGGCATATATAATGTGAAAGACCGTTCAAGCTGGGGGCCTGTTGCCGATGGTTCCGTAACAATTGATCGCTGGGATGGGCAGAAAGTCCAGATGTATACTTATGATAATATAGATGCTTATTTCCAGAAAGGAACTTCATTCAATGAAGGTGTATCTTTTCAGCAGAGCTATGATGGGACGGCGGTATTCGCCTCAATTAATCGCTCTGATGATAAGGGCATCGTTCCGGGTGCATCATTAAATAAAACGTCTCTTACTTTGCGTGGAACAAGCGAGTTCGGTCCGGATAAAAGATGGAAATTAGATGCAAAAGCCAACTATTTAAATAATAACGCAAAGAATCGTCCAATCCAAGGTATTAACCAATCGAATGCCTTTAGTACGATCTATAATTTACCACGATCGCTGGATATTAGGGATCTGGAGAACTGTTTGGACGAAAATGGAAATATGATTTGGTGGGATACCGAGAGTACTCCCCAAGAAAATCCGTATTGGATTAAAGATTATAGAACAAATCAAGACTCTCGTAATCGTTTGTTAGGTACAATTTCTCTTTCTTATAAGATAACGGACTGGTGGAACCTCGAGCTAAAAGGCGGTACGGACTATTATACGACTACGACTACAAATAAGGTATATTCTGGTGGTAATGTGAATCCGAAAGGGCGTTACTCTGAGAAGTCGGAGACTTTTTATGAGAACAACTATAGTTTCTTGACTACCTTTAAGAAAGATAACCTTTTTAGCAAGTTTGGTGGTTTTGTGACCGTGGGTGGAAACTTGATGATGCAACGCCGTAAGAAATTAGAGGCTGGTACGGGTGATTTATTGATTCCGAATCTATTTGCGATGTCTAATGCCGCTGACAAGAATAATATGACGCATACATCTGAAGATGTACAGCGCAAGATGAATTCTATTTACGGTTCTTTGCAAATGAACTGGGATGGCTGGCTGTTTATGGATATTACGGCTCGTAATGACTGGTCTTCCACTATGAGTAAAGAAAACCAATCTTATTTTTATCCTTCGGTTAGCTTATCTGGTGTTATTTCAGATATGGTGGAAAAGGTTGGCGGTACAATGCCGGAATGGATGAGTTTCGCTAAGGTTCGTGCTTCTTATGCGGAAGTAGGTAATGACCTTGATCCATATCAATTGTATACTGTATTCAAGGTTGATAAAGATCCAAATGGTAACCCAACTGCAGCTCTAGGAACTACTTTATATGATTCTTCTGTACGTTCAGAGTTGATTAAATCTTGGGAAGCCGGTATTGATTTGAAGTTTTTCAATAATCGATTAGGTATTGATGCGGCTTGGTACAAATCTAATGCTACCCGCCAATTGCTAGATTTGGCAATGGATCCATTTTCTGGTTATTCCAAACGTAAGATCAATGCAGGTAATATTCAAAATTCAGGTGTGGAATTAATGCTTTATGGTACTATTTTGCAGAATCCTAGAGGCTTAAATTGGGAAACAACATTGAATGCTTCCTTCAATAAAAATAAAATCATAGATTTGTATGAAGGAGTAAATGAATATGGCATCAAGACTTTTGATGATTTAAAGATTGTAGCCCGTACGGGTAGTTATTATGGCGATATTTATGGTAAAAAATTCCAACGTGTTGAAAGTGGGGAACATGCTGGTAAAATTATTGTAGATGCTCAAGGTTTACCATTAGTTACTTCAGATGATTATTATCTGGGGAATCAACAGCCTGATTGTATGTTGGGATGGACTAACTCGTTCTCTTATAAAAATATTTCTTTGAGCTTTTTGATTGATGCTCGTATTGGTGGAAATATTTACTCAGCGACCACTGCTAATTTGTACAAGGCAGGTAATGCCGCAGGTACCGTTATAAATGGAACCCGTGAGGAATTTGTAGTTCCGAATTCAGTGACTTCTGATGGAAATGGTGGTTATACGGCAAATTCTAATGCTGTTACTCCTGAATTGTACTGGGGACGTGCTGCCGGAGGTAATATCGGTGTGGGTGAGGCATTTTTATATGATGCTACTAATATTCGTCTACGTAATATTACCGTTGGTTATGATTTTGAGAAAAAATGGTTAGAGAAAACCCCATTACAGAAAGTACGTGTATCATTCGTGGCGAATAACGTTTGGATGATTGTAAATCATTTGGAAGGTATTGATCCGGAATCTATTTCGGCTACAAATTCCAATGCTACTGGTTTTGAGAATGGGGCAGCTCCGACTTCTCGCTCTTTCACATTTAATGTAACAGTTGGTTTCTAATAAGAAAGATGATTTTAAGTATGAAAACATTAAAAAGAACAATAATAGGGTTAGCTTCATTAGCCGTTTTATTTACTGCATGTAACGACTTTGAGGAAATAAATAAAGACCCGAATGCCGTAGATGAAAGTGCGATCAAAGTATCTTATCTACTGAATAAATCAATCATGGGGGCACAGCAGAACCCGCATATCGCAGAGCGTGTGTTCGTGTATCAATGGAAAAGTGCGGCTCGTTTTGAACGTCGTAGTGGTTTAGCTACAGGTGCGAATTATAATGATTATAATACGGACTACTTTGGCGTTGATTATGGAGTGGGATGGCTGAACAATGTTAATATGGCCGTGAAAATTGGTACGGAACGTGCCGCCAATCCGGAGTATCCTTATGAGAACAATTTGCTACAGATGTCTCGTATTTGGCGGGCTTATGTCATCTCTGAATTGGCTGATAACTTTGGTCCTGTGCCTCCGGCAAACGCTTTTGATGGTATCGTAGAATATAAGAGTATAGAAGATATTTATGATTTTATTATTTCTGAATTGAAAGATGCCGCTGGCAAGATAGATGTAAATGCGGATATGAGCGCTATTACATCAGAGAAAACGGATGCTTTCTATGATGGTGATGCCTCTAAATGGATAAAGTATGCGAACTCATTACGCTTGCGCTACGCTATGCGTTTATCTGCTGTAGATCAAGCTAAAGCAAAGGCTGCTTTTGAGGATGCCGCTTCGACGAATAATTTTATTACTACGCAAGATGAAATTGCTCAGGTGCAAGAAAAAGGCGGTTGGACTGATCTTGATGGTGTGATGTCTCGTCCTTGGAATGCCCAACCCATTTCGGTCACCATTAATAATATGATGATTGGCCTAGGAGGAATCGATTTCCAAGTTCCTGCGGCGATAAAAGAGGATGTGGTATTGAAAGATGCTCGTAATTATCTAGGCCTTCGATTAGAAAAACACTTACCGGTTTCTACGAATGATCCGGCTGCAGGCTATTTCTTTGATGCTCTTCCTTCAAAGATTGATCCTCGTGCTACTAAGTTGTTTCATATTCCGGGATATGATGATGGTACTGTTTATTTCTCTAATATCGGTTTGGCTGATAAGGCTCGTTTAGCGGATCCTGCTACTGGAAATGTTGAGGATAACAATAAGACATATTTGGAGTTGAACGTGAAATATACTTGGAATACTTGGGTTGCTGGAAAATGGGATAAATACTCAGCGCTAACCAGCGAATTGACAGGAGCAAGTAAGACTTATCCTTCTTTATCCAAGATATATCGTGAAAGTACGAATAAGCGTGTATGGTTTGGGCCGTGGGAGACGGAGTTCTTATTGGCTGAAGCTGCGTTGTATGGTTGGAACGTGTCTGGTAGTGCGAAATCTCATTATGAGGCTGGTATAGCAGCTAGCTTTGAATATCACGGTGTATCTGAGTTCTTAAATGATTATTTGAGTTCTACGGAATATAACCGTGTAGGTACTTCTGTCGCTTTTGATCATACGGCGGAAGCAAAGTCTTATACGGCTGAATATGTAGATGGTTATACTGGTGAGAAAAAGACTACTACTTATACTTATCCGAAAAATTCTATTTATAAGAATGGTACGGTCAATAATGATAAGCTGACAAAGATAATCTCGCAAAAATACTTGGCACAGGTTCCTTGGTTACCTTTAGAGGCATGGTCTGATCATCGTCGTTTAGGTTTGCCTTTCTTTGAGAATCAAGCTGTTGAGATAGATTATAACGTTTCTAGTAACGAGTTGCCTCTTACTCGTGCTAACTGTAAGGAATGTAAGTGGGAATTCTATCAAGAACGTCTGCGCTATCCAGCGAATATGGAAATCAATAGTAAGGATAGTTATATGAAAGCTGTTGAGCTATTGGGTGGAGCTGATTTAATTTCTACTCCGCTATGGTGGGCTAAACATTGATTTATATGAAAGAGGGTGTGTCAAAAGCCCCTGTTTTTGTGTATTTGTGCCGACCGCTATTATAAGCATCTAACAATGCCCATCGTAAGCCCCTGCCGACTGCGGTCGAAAGGTGCTTATGATGGGCATTCTAATAAACGTAGTATATCTTACTTGACCAACGCAGTATATATTATTGGGGCAACGCAGTATATATATATTGTCCATTCCTAAAATCACTTGTCACTAAACTCACGACCTTCCTGGTTTACTGAGATACCGGAGTGATACTCATCTCTCTCCGGTTACTCTTGTATATGTTAAACTCAAAACATATCTGCCCTTTTTATGTTTATACAGGATAAATGACATTCGTTGACGCAAAAACTAAAACATTGTCTATCAAAATAAACAAAAAACAGTAGTTATGTTGAAAAGATTCAGACCAGTCAGCTTAATCCTGTTGGTAGGGGCGCTTGGGTTCTCGGGAAACTTATACGCCACGCCTATGCCCGGGATTCCGAAGGTTGACATTTCCCAGCAAAACGCAAAGGTGTCGGGAATAGTTGAGGATGCCTTAGGACCCGTTACCGGGGCGTCCGTAATCGTGAAAGGAACTACCAATGGTACTATGACCGACTTGGACGGGCATTTTACTTTGGATAACGTGAAGAAAGGGGATATCATACAGATATCGTTTATCGGTTATACCTCGCAAGACATCCCATATACCGGCCAGTCCGAGATTACGGTTAAACTCGTGGAAGATACCCAGAAACTCGATGAGGTGGTGGTGACTGCCTTGGGTATGAAACGAGATAAGAAAGCCTTGGGCTATGCCATGCAGGAGTTGAAAGGGGACGACCTCTTGGCCTCCCGTGAGCCGAATTTGGCGAACTCCCTTTCCGGTAAGGTTTCCGGTTTGCAGATCGTCCGTTCAAGCAATGGCGTAGGAGGGTCCTCTAAGATCGTACTTCGTGGTAATAACTCATTGACGGGTAGCAACCAGCCCTTGATCGTCGTAGACGGTACCCCGATGGATAACTTCACCGGTGGCGTGGATGATGTATGGGGTAACTCCGGAGCGGACATGGGTAACGGCCTTTCGGATATCAACCCGGAAGATATCGAGTCCATGACGGTATTGAAGGGTGCTTCCGCCGCCGCCCTTTATGGCTCACGTGCCGGTAACGGTGTGATCTTGATCACTACCAAGTCCGGACGTAAGAATGAGGGACTCGGTATTACGATCAACGCCGGTATCACCGCCGAGACGATTTTCCTGAAACCTGATTTACAGAACGACTTCGGACAAGGCTCCGTGGGCGTTTACGATAACCAATCCCGCCTTAGCTGGGGACCGAAAGCCACGGGACAAATGGTAACCGATTGGAGAGGCAATCAAATCCCCCTGCATACTTATGATAATATCGACGCTTTTTTCCGCACCGGAACCTCCTTTAACGAGGGTGTCAGCTTCCAGCAGAACATAAAGGGGACGGCGGTATTCGCCTCCGTAAACCGTTCCGACGATGCTAGCATCACCCCACGCTCAAAACTAAACAAGACGAATATTACCTTGCGTGCCACCACTTTCTTGGATGAGGCGGAAAAGTGGAAAGTAGATGCCAAGGTGAATTATATCAATCAAAACGCACATAACCGCCCGATTCAGGGCGTGAATCCCTCGAACGCTTTCAATACGATCTATAACCTGCCTCGTTCCTTGAATATCCGTGAGTTTGAGGATGACGTGGATGAGCAAGGCAATATGATTTGGTATGACGCCTCCAAGAATCCGCAGGAGAACCCTTATTGGGTGACCCGTTATCGCCAGAACGAGGATACCCGTAACCGTTTGTTAGGAAATATCTCCTTGAAATATGCCCCGACCGATTGGTTCGATATTGAGTTGAGAGGTGGTACGGATTATTATACCACGACGAAGAGCGAGAAAGTATATGCCGGTGGTAATACCAGTCCGAGAGGTCTGTATACCGAGGGATCGGAGACCTTCTATGAGAATAACTTCAGTTTCTTGGCTACGGCCCGGAAGGATAACTTGATCGATCGGCTGGGAGGCTTCGTTACTTTCGGTGGTAACTTGATGCTCCAGCAGCGTAATAAGATGAACGCTTCTGCCGGAGAGTTGTTGGTGCCGAACTTGTTCTCGCTGAATAATGGCGTGAATAAGCCAACAGTCACTTCCGAGTTGATCCGCCGTCGTATGAATTCCTTGTACGGGTCGTTGCAGTTGAACTGGGATGGTTATCTGTTCTTGGATGTTACGGCACGTAACGATTGGTCGTCTACGATGTCGAAAGCCAACCGCTCTTATTTCTATCCGTCTGTCAGCTTCTCCGCGGTGATCTCTGATATGTTGCCGAAGATTGGCGGAAGCATGCCGGATTGGTTCTCTTTCGCTAAGGTACGTGCCTCCTTCGCTGAGGTAGGTAACGACTTGGACCCGTATCAATTATATAACTTCTACTCTGTAGGCAAGGACCCCAACGGGAATACGACGGCGAAACCGGGTAAGGTACTTTACGACTCGGACGTACGTAGTGAGTTGATTAAATCATGGGAGGCCGGTTTCGATATCCGTTTCTTCAATAACCGATTGGGCTTGGATGCCGCTTGGTATAAGTCCAACGCTACCCGCCAGTTACTGGATTTACCGATGGACCCGTTCTCCGGCTATGCTTCCCGTAAGATTAATGCGGGTAACATTCAGAACGAGGGTTTGGAGATCTCCTTGAACGGTACGATTCTAGACAATCCCGCCGGATTGAGCTGGAGCTCTACGGCGCAGTTCTCCTTGAACCGGAATAAGATCAAAGAATTATACGAGGGCGTGAATCTATATGATATAAAGACGTTCGACGCTATCCAGATCGTAGCTCCGGTAGGTGGTTATTATGGTGAGATCTACGGGCAGACCTTTATGCGTGTGACCGATGAGAATAGTCCTCACTATGGAAAGATCGTCGTAGGTGATGACGGTTTGCCTTTGATCTCTACCGAGAAGTCGAAAGTAGGAAACCAGAGTCCGGATTGGATGATGGGTTGGACCAATAATTTCTCTTATAAAGGTTTTAACCTGAGCTTCTTAATAGACTTCCGTATCGGTGGTAGCATCTATTCGGCGACAGCCTCCAACCTGTATACCCGGGGTAACGCCGCCGGAACAGTGGTGAATGGTGATCGTGCCGAATTCGTGGTACCGAATACCGTGGTTCAACAGGGCAGTGGTTATGCGGAGAATACGGTCGCCGTCACTCCCCAGAACTATTGGGAACGTATTGGGTCTACCGGAAATTATGGTTTACCAGAGGTTTATACCTATAGCGCCACCAATGTCCGTTTGCGTAATATCACCTTTGGCTACGAGTTCAATCGACAGATGTTGAAGAAAACGCCTTTCCAGCGTGTACGTCTATCCGCTACTTGTAACAATGTTTGGATGATCCATTATAACTTGCCGGGTATCGACCCCGAGTCCGTTGCCGCCACGAATACCAACGCTACCGGATTCGAGAATGGAGCCGCGCCGACCAGCCGTTCCTATACGTTTAATGTAACCGTGGGATTCTAATGGAATACATGATAATTTGAATTACGATAAAAATGATGAAGATGAAAACAAGAAATATACTTTTTACCGGACTGGTATCGGTGGCCGCTCTTCTTTCTTCCTGTAATGACTTTCAGGAGATCAATGAGGACCCGAATCTTGTGGGAGAGGATAAGGTGAAGCCCCAATGGTTCCTGAATGCCTCTATCATGGGAGACCAGATGAACCCAGAGATAGCCGAGCGTATCTTTATCTTGTACTGGGACCGTGCTTCCCGTTTCAATAGGGGAAGTGGTTTTACGATCGGTACGGATAACAATGATTATAGTACGATCTACTTGAGTAATGATTACGCCGTAGGTTGGCTGAATCAAGTGACCAAAGCGATCCAGCTGGGAGAGCGGATGGTTGCCAATGGGGAGGCGGATACCTATCCCTATTATAAGAACGTAATCCAGATGTCCCGTATCTGGCGTGCTTACTTGAACTCGGAAGTCGCTGACGGTTTCGGGCCGATCCCAGCGTTAGCCGCTTTCTCCGGTGTACCGGCTGAGTACGATAGTGTAGAGGCTATCTATCAATTTATATTGAAAGAGTTACGGGAAGCTGAGTCTGCGTTGGACCCCTCCTTGGATATGTCCGCTATGGCTAACGAGGATGCTTTCTATGCGGGAAATGTTGCGAAATGGAAGAAGTACGCCAACTCCTTGCGTATGCGTTTGGCGATGCGTATCTCGGCTGTCGATCCTGTCTTAGCGAAAGCGGAATTTGAGGATGCCGCCTCTAAGACATTTATTTCCGAGCCAACCGATATCGCTTCCGTGCAGGAGAAAGAGGGTTGGGATGAGCTGACGAGCGTGATGTCTCGTCCTTGGAATGGGCAGGCGATGTCCGTGACGTTTAAGAACTTGGTAGTTGGTTTGGGTGGACAGGAATTTCCGTTGCCGGACTCCTTAAAAAGCCATTTGAAGAATCCGTACGAGTATCAAGGTTTGTATTTGAACCAGCACTTCCCGCTGACAACGAATGATCCGTGCGCCGGTTTTTATTTCGACGGTATACCTCAATACGTAGATCCCCGTGCCCCGAAGTTGTTTAGTGTAGTAGGCTGGGATGATGGCGTGGTTTATTCCGATTATATCGGTGCGGCCAGCGAGGTGAAGCCGGTTCACTTGAAGAATCCGGCGGATAATACCCAGAATATGTTGACGATCGATCCGAAATATACGTGGGGCACTTGGGTCGCCGGAGAATGGGACGTGAAAGCCGGTCTGGTAAGTGAGCTGACAGGTAAGAATTATAATTATCCCTCTATGTCGAAACAATATCGAATGAGCACCAATAAGCGTGTCTTTTTCGGCCCGTGGGAAAGTTACTTCTTATTGGCGGAGGCTGCGGTGAAAGGCTGGAAAGTTCCGGGAACGGCTAAATCCAATTATGAGTCTGGTGTTACGGCTAGTTTTGAGTATCATGGCTTATTGAGCCAAGTCGGCGATTATCTATCGTCTCAGAAATACAACCGTGTAGGTACTTCCGTCGCTTTCGACCATACGACAGAGGCGAAATCGTATACGATCCGTTATACGGACCCATATACGAAGGAGGTAAAAAGCCGTACGTATGAATATCCCCATAACTCGATCTACCGGAATGGCGCTTATAATAATGACGCTCTGACGAAGATTATCACCCAGAAATATATAGCGCAAGTTCCTTGGTTGCCGGAAGAGGTTTGGAGCGATCATCGTCGTTTAGGTCTTCCTTTCTTCGAGAACCAAGCGGTAGAGAAGGATTACAACCCATTGAATCAAGTTCCTTTGACGGTCGCTACCTCTAAGGAATGCCGTTGGGATTTCTACCCGAAACGTTATCGTTATCCGGCGAATATCCAAACGAATAATCAAGTGGGTTATGCGCAAGCTCTCCAGCTTTTGGGCGGCCCGGACTTGACGACTACTCCACTTTGGTGGAACGCTAAATAGCGAACCTGCTTGGTCTGTTTTATATATACTTTTTCGGTGTCACGCATTTACTTGTGTGGCACCGTTTTTTATGGATATATTTCACTATCTTTGGTACGAATATAATGTGAACCTATATCCCCATGAAAAGACGTAACTTCTTTCGATCTATCGCTTTAGGCGGTGTAGGGGCGGCGCTTACTCCCGTGGCGAAAGCGGCCTCTTCTTTGGCTTCGGAGAAAATGAAGCCCCAAACCAATGTGAAACAGGCATTGGCTATTCCTCGTAACGAATATTCCATGCCGGGTAAATATCCCGGAAAAGTAGTCAAGATGAATTCCGCCCATGGTGTCGTGGATGGTAAACCATCTGAGGCCGTAGCCTACGAGATGCTTAAATCCGGAATGTTATATCTGACCGGCGAGAGTGATCTGAAAGCGGCTTGGCTGCGCTTCGTCGGGCCGGAAGATGTCATTGGCTTGAAAGTAAATCCGATAGCGGGAAAGCTCTTGTCTACTTCACATGCGGTCACCCAATCCGTTATCAAGCAATTGGAGGAAGCAGGTATTCCCCGGAAGAATCTTATTATTTGGGACCGTCGTGAGGTCGATTTAAAAGAGTCCGGCTTTACGGAGGAGAATTATCCCGGTATCCGTATACTTGGAACGGAATATCAAGACGAGAACGGTAGTTATATCGATGCCGATGGAAAGTATTACGGAGAGAACCGTATCGACCGCAGTCAATATTTCCGGGCGGCTATAGTGGAGGAATACGATGCCTACACGATGCCCTATATGATTAACTCGGGAGAGGAGTCTTATTTCTCTAAGATCTGTACGGAAATGGTGACTAAGATCATCAATATCCCTGTATTGAAAAACGCCGGAGTCTCGATCACTTCCTGCATGAAGAACCTAGCGTTCGGATCTATCTCGAATACGAGCAGGCTTCATAAAGAATTATGGCATGAGACCTGCGCTTATGCTTGTGCTTTCCCGCCTCTTCGTGATAAGGTGGTATTGAACATCGTGGATGCGCTGAAAGGCTGTTTTGAGGGTGGCCCGGAGGCCAATCCCCAGTTCATTTGCCAATACAATGCGTTGCTGCTCGGCTCGGATGCGGTAGCCGTGGATAGTGTCGGTTTCGATATGGTACTCGCTAAGCGGATCGAGGAGGGGATACAAAAACAGGAAAAGCCCGGTAGCCGGCGTTTCTTGGAATTGGCGGAAGAGATAAAGCTCGGGATTGCCGACCGAAGTAAAGTGGATTTAAAGGAGATTGATTTATGAGAGGTTTGATACGTTGTTGTCTCTTTCTTTGCTTTCCGGTTCTGTTATGGGCACAGGATGGGGTACAGGTAAAGCGGGAGCGTGTATTTACCGGTTCCGGGCTTTATGGTTTCATGAATGGAGGGGCCGAGCAGTTTTTGGAGTATGGCGTTTCCCGGTTAACGGCAAGAGATGTCGTTTACAAAGGAGAGGATTATACCCTAGAGATTTACGAGATGCCTAGCCCCGAGGATGCGTTTGGTATTTACTCTTTGCATATATTTAAATGCGAACGGACTGATGCCTTGGGATGTATTGATTGTTTATCTCCCTATCAGTTACAAGCCGTGGTAGGGAATAAGTATGTATCGGTGGTTTTCTCTTCCGGTTCCTCGGCCGCTAAGGATGCGGTAGACGAATTGATCCGTCTTTATTTACCGATGGATGGTAAGGAGGCTCCTCAAATTCCGGAGATACTTGGGATTCGTTCCCCTTATTCGGGTGCGGTGAAATATTTGCGAGGTCCAATCTCTGTCTCAAGCGCCAGTACGTCTTTGGCTGAATTGCTGGAAGATTGCCCGTTCACGGGAGTCTGGTTCGTCGGAGATAGGAAGGCCGATGATTATCAAGCCTTGATTTACGTGAAAGATCAAGAAGCCTTGAAACGTTTAAGTGAGAAAATACCAGTCTCTTCTTGCATCCGTCAGGGAGATGACTTTATTTATATAAAAGGAACGGAGGAGGAAGCAGCGGACGAGGATCACGGAGACTTCGGGTTTTAACCCGAGTCTCTTATTCAATCGTGCTTAGCCATTTCTCCAGTTCGTCAGTCCATTGACGTTTGTATACGAAGTTGTCCCGGAACCCAAAACTATGGCCGCCCTTTGGGTAAATATGCAAGGAGGCGGACACCTTGTTCTTTAGTAAAGCAAGATAATAAAGCACGCTATTCTCCGGGCTAATCGCCTCGTCATCCGAAGCCAACGCTATAAAAGCGGGAGGTGTCAGTGAGTTTACGTGTAATTCCAGAGAGAAAGCTTCCTCTTCCTCATGCGTGGGATTCGCTCCTAATAGCCGTTCCCTCGATTTAAGGTGCGTTAAATGAGGTAGCATACTGATAACCGGATAAAGGAGTATTTGGAAATCCGGACGTGCGTCGTCTACCCCGAATATTGCGGTATGCCCGGCGATATAACCGCCAATGGAGGCACCCATGACACCGACCTTCGTAATCTTCCACTCTTCCGAGTAATTACGGAGGATGCGGAGACCTTGGCGAACATCGTCCAGAGGGACTTCCCTATGTCCGTTCGGCATCCGGTATTTCAATACGGCATAAGTAATACCTTGCGCGTTAAACCATGCGGCCATATCACGCCCCTCATGTCCGATCGAAATCTTGGAAAGTCCGCCACCCGGACACATCAAGATCGCCTTGCCATTCGGCTTCGTCGCCGGATAAACCAATAAGGAAGGATTCGATATATTGGATATGGCATTCGGGGCATCTTCCAATTCTACGCCGGCCAATCCATTACTAGTGGGCGCTCCATCCGGCCAAAGTAGGATAATCCTATTTTTCTGTTGTACTGTTTCCATTTTCTATATTCTGAATTGTGTTTATAGTATAAAACAACGTTGGCCTTTGATTAGTTTAGCATTCAAGATCTTTTCGAATCATCATCGTATATAAAAAAGTCCGGAAAAGACGAGGGAAATCACCCTCCATCCTTTTCGGACTTTTATCCTATTACATTGAAAGGTAAATTATTGCATACCTTCCGTAGTCATTTCCTTATTAATCTTTTTAACCAATCCCTGAAGAACGGCACCCGGGCCTAACTCGATGAAATGAGTGGCACCGTCGGCAATCATGTTTTGTACGCTTTGGGTCCAACGTACCGGGGCGGTTAACTGTGCGATCAAGTTAGCCTTAATTGTTTCCGGGCAAGTCTCGGCTTTCGTGCTTACGTTCTGGTAAACCGGGCAAGAAGGTTTATTGATCGTCGTAGCCTCGATAGCGGCAGCCAACTCCGTACGAGCCGGTTCCATCAATGGAGAATGGAATGCTCCACCTACTTTCAACTTCAAGGCACGCTTAGCGCCTGCGGCCAATAACTTCTCGCAAGCCTGATCGATACCGGGGATAGAACCGGAGATTACCAATTGGCCCGGGCAATTATAGTTAGCGCAAACCACTACCTCGTCCTTGATGCTTGCGCAAATTTCCTCAACCGTCGCGTCCGGCAAGGCTAATACGGCGGCCATTGTAGAGGGAGTTGCCTCGCAAGCCTTTTGCATAGCCATGGCACGTTTGGAAACTAATACCAAGCCGTCCTCGAAAGACAATGCTCCGGCAGCTACCAAGGCAGAGAATTCTCCTAATGAGTGACCTGCGGTCATATCCGGTTGGAATTGATCACCTAATGTTTTCGCGAGAATAACAGAGTGTAAGAAGATCGCTGGTTGAGTAACCTTGGTTTGTCTCAGATCCTCGTCTGTTCCGGCAAACATTAAATCCGTGATACGGAAACCAAGGATCTCGTTAGCCTTCTCAAACATCTCTTTAGCAAGAGGATTATTATCGTAGAGGTCTTTGCCCATACCTACGAACTGTGCCCCCTGACCGGGAAATACGTACGCTTTCATCTTTCTAATTTTTTTCTAATTTCAGTTTTTTAAGACGGTGCAAAGGTAATAAATTTGGAATAATGAGGCTACTATTCATTACAAATTGTATCTTTGCCCCCATAGAAACAAGAATATTAATGACTAATATTATAATATCATGAATGAATTACTATTTTTAGGAAACTTAGGTACTGGCGAGATCGTGATCATCGCCATTGTTGTGTTGTTACTTTTCGGTGGAAAGAAAATTCCTGAGCTGATGAAAGGTATCGGTAAGGGTGTGAAGAATTTCAAGGACGGTGTAAAAGGTTTGGAAGACGATATCAAATTAGACGATACGGAAAAGAAGTAAAGGAAGATGCAACAAGAAGAAATGTCATTCTGGGATCACCTAGAAGAACTTCGTTGGACTTTATTTCGTTCTGTTTTAGCGCTCTTTGTTTTTGCTATAGCCGGGTTCTCGGTAATGCCGTGGCTGTTCGATAATGTCGTGATGGCCCCGTGTAGCTCCGATTTCATCGTCTATCGGGAAATGTGTAAGATTAGTTCTCATTTTTCTTTTCTCCCGGACTTTTGTAATGATACGTTCCATGTGAACATTGTCAATATCAAACTGGCTTCCCAGTTCTTCACGCATATGACAAGTTCTTTCTGGCTGGCGTTATTATTGACTTTCCCCTATTTGATGTGGGAGATCTGGAAGTTCGTAAGTCCGGCTCTCTACGAGAATGAGAAGAAAAATGTACGTTGGGTATTCTTGTTCGGAACGATAATGTTCTTTATTGGATGCTCAGTGGGTTATTTCTTGGTGTTCCCGATGACACTACGTTTCTTGGCGACTTACGAGTTGAGTGCCGCCATTACGGAACAGGTATCCCTTGATTCTTACATGGATAACTTCTTGATGTTGATATTCGTGATGGGAATCGTATTTGAGATGCCATTGGTATCTTGGCTATTATCTCAGATAGGGTTGCTAAACCGCTCGTTCTTTCATAAATACAGACGGCATGCTGTTGTCGGCTTGTTAGTTGGTGCGGCGTTCATCACTCCAAGTAGTGATCCGTTTACGTTAAGTATCGTATTCTTACCGCTCTACGGTTTGTATGAGTTGAGTGCGTTCTTCGTGAAAAAAGCCCCAAAGGAAGAAGACGAGGAGAATGAGGAAGATAATAATGAGGAATAAATCCCGAAAGTTATAATAATGTAATATAAAAGAGGCGTGATCCATAACGGATTACGCCTCTTTTTGTGTAGGCCTTGTTTATCTGTTTTTCTCTAGGCTCAATATGAACCGTATCAATTCCGGATCATAATGTGAGAAAAACAGGCTTTGGGCTTTGTCTAACTTCGCGATTTCATTCATGTCCTGTTCCGAAAGTTCAAAACTGAATACGTCGAAGTTCTCTGCCATCCGTTCTTTATGCGTGGATTTGGGGATAACGACTATGTTGCGTTGGATGAGGAAGCGCAAGGCGACTTGCGCCACGGATTTATTATATTTCTGTCCGATTCCCGTCAATATCCCGTTCGTGAAAAAGTTATTGCGCCCTTCTGCGAAAGAGGCCCATGACATGATTTGTGTACCATATTCCCGCATGATTTCCTCTGCTTTCACTTGCTGATTGAAGACGTGTGTTTCCACTTGATTCACTGCGGGTTTTATTTTTACATGTTCCGCTAGGTCGATAAAACGGTCCGGGTAAAAGTTACTTACGCCGATGGCCCGGGCTTTTCCTGCACGGTAAGCCTCTTCCATGGCACGATATGTTCCATAATAGTCGCCAAAAGGCTGGTGAATGAGCAGAAGATCAACATATTCGGTCTGTAATTTGCGCAGAGACTCATCGATGGAGGCTTTCGCCTTCTCCTCTCCGGCGTTGGTCACCCATATTTTTGTGGTGATGAACAATTCATCGCGAGGTACGCCACATTTACTTATGGCTTTGCCTACACCTTCCTCGTTATAGTACGCTTGTGCCGTGTCGATGGAGCGATAGCCTACGCTGATAGCATCCAATACGCAACGTTCACATTCCTCGGGGGCTATTTGATATACACCATAACCCAAGATCGGCATTTCTACGCCGTTGTTCAATTTTACTGTTTTGTTCATCGTAATGTTGTTTTAAATTGTGGTCGCAAAGTTATGTCTGATAAGCGGATATGACGATAAATAAAAGTCGGTGCTATTTTCATTTTTTTCGGTTGTTGAGTCTCGATTTTATTTTTATATCGTGTTTTTCTGTATCTTTACTCTGTAAACAAGAGAGCTGATTATGAATACGGATATCCTATTTGCTGACAACCTCGATGATATGATTTCCGGGAGTTTTGACCGGTATTGTACACATGCGCTTTGTCGTGAGGGTGAAGCTTCATTCCTGATGACGGGCGAATGGTTTCGGATGAGGAAAGGGGATTGCGTTATATTTACTCATAATGAACTTATATCTAAGATAGAGATAAGCGACGATTTTCAGGTAACGGTACTTTATATCTCGAACAGTTTTTCATTCAAGAATATCCCTCGAAATGATTATGACGTGATAGGAAAGTTGACACTACTCCGTAACCCGATCATGTCGCTTACAGAGCGAGAACAGCGGATATTTATGGAAGATATTGAACTTATCCGCAGGCGGTTGACGGACCATACGCATCGTTTTCATGACGAACTAATCGGTTGTTTGGCTAAAACTTTCGTGCTCGACCTTTACGATTTCCATGCACGAATTTATGAATCTCCCTCTGTATCGGAACAAAATGCCGTGTTGATGGAGCGATTTATAAATCTGCTAAAAGCGGGGGATTATCGAAACCACAGGGAAGTATCCTATTACGCTTCACGGCTCTGCATTACGCCTAAATACCTTACGGAAGTTTGTAAGAAAGCAAGCGGATTTACAGCAAATTACTGGATAGACCGTTTCACCATCTCCCGGATTACCCACTTGCTTTCAGACAAGAACCTGACATTGAAAGAAATCTCAGACAATATGAATTTCTCTTCTTTGTCTTTTTTCAGCCGTTACGTGCAACGATTGCTGAAAGTCTCACCATCAGAATACCGGAACGGCAATCTGATTGCTTAAGCTTTTAACAGTGGTAATTGACTCAACATATTCCTAAGCTTAATCGCTATCCGTGGCATAGGTTCGGCGACGGTAAGTCCTACTAGATCGTATTCGGACGCAATGTCATTGATGGCACGTACTACCTCGTTTATTTTCATCCCGTTCGGTTCTATGCCGCCCCCGGCTATCATATCCGCTGGATCAATGACATCTATATCGAGATGGATGACAACCTTGGAAGCACCTGTCCCTTTCAACCATTCGAGGATAAGCGAGCTATCAGCCGCCACTTCTTCCGGAGATAAACCTTTTATACCTAATTCTTTCTGCCGTTCCTTCATACCCTCGTCCCACGAGCGTAAACCTACGATTAAACTATTCGAGATCTTGAACTTTCCCGGTAATAATTGAAGAATCTCCTCATCACCCATCCCTAGACAGGCCGTCAGGGCCATCGCATGATATCCCTTATACTCGTCATACGGCAAGTTTATATCCGGATGCGCGTCTATCCAGACAATTGCGATATCATCCGGGTATTTAGCGGCCAGATAGGTGAAGGGTACGACACTCACCGAACATTCGCCCCCTAAAGTGACGATCTTTTCCGGAGTGTTTTCATGTAATAATTCAAGGGCCGCTTTTGTTTGTTTCAGAATAATCTTACGGGCGCTGACCCCTAGATCCGTTTCCCTATCCTTTATATCTAGTGAGATGGGTACTTCCACGGTTTTCTGGGGACTTGGGGGAGCGAGGATATTGAGTAATTGAGCACCAAGGTAATACCCTCTGGAAGCGTCGTCCGCAGGAAGGTCGGGCATCCAATGATTCACGATCCCACCTTGCCATTGGGGATAGATCAAACGAAGTGTCGATGTTTTATCTTCCATGTTATCGTAGTTTTTGTACAAAGTTAAAGGATTCCACCGAATTCTCGTCTTGATGAAAAAAGATTTTCTCCTTGATGAAAAAAGATTCTCATCATAATGAAAAAAGATTTTCACCCCGATGAAAATAGAAAGTTTTCCCCGTAAACTGTTTCTCTTTCGAAATAATTTATGTATGTTTGCTCAAACTCAAAACGAATTGCATAACATGAAGCACATGTCTATATTGGCGGTCTCTTTGCTGGCACTCGTGGCCTGCACGCCTGAAAAGAAACAGGAGGCGGATTACTCGCAGTATGTGAACCCCATGATCGGTACGGATTTTACCGGCAATACCTACCCGGGAGCCCAAGTTCCTTTTGGTATGGTACAATTGAGCCCGGATAACGGTTTGCCGGGTTGGGATCGCATCTCGGGGTATTTCTATCCGGATACGACGATCGCCGGCTTTAGCCATACGCACCTTTCCGGTACGGGGGCAGGCGATTTATACGATATCTCTTTTATGCCCGTGACCCGTCCTTATAAAGAGGCCCCTGCGCCGTTAGGCATTTACTCCACGTTCTCGCATAATGACGAGGCGGCTTCCGCAGGATATTACCGGGTATTGCTGAAGGATTATAACATTAACGTGGAGCTTACGGCTACCGAGCGTTGCGGTATCCAGCGGTATACCTTCCCGGAGGCCGAGGCTTCGGTATTCTTGAACTTGAAGAAGGCGATGAATTGGGACTTTACCTTGGATTCCAAGATCGAGGTGGTAGACTCTACGACGATCCGTGGATACCGCCTATCCCAAGGCTGGTCTCCCTTGCAGCATGTTTATTTCGAGACCCGTTTCTCTAAGCCTTTCGTGGCTTGTCATATGGATACGACTTCTATCGTGACCAAGGAAAAAGGTTGGATCGGTACGGCCTATGTGGCCCGTTTCGATTTCAATACGAAGAAGGATGAGGAAATCCTTGTCACGACCGGAATCTCTGGCGTCAGCATGGAGGGAGCGGGAAAGAATTTGCGTGCGGAAGCCCCGAAGGATGATTTCGATTACTATCAAGCGCAGGCTAGCGCGAATTGGAACCGACAGCTTTCCAAGATTGAGGTGAAAAGCCGGAATACGGACGATATGGTGAAATTCTATACGGCCTTGTATCATTCCATGATCGCCCCGACGATCTATAGCGACGTGGATGGTTCTTATTACGGCCCGGATCAGCAAATCCATAAAGTGGACGGATGGACGAATTACTCTACTTTCTCTTTATGGGATACCTACCGTGCCTCCCATCCGTTGTTTACGTATACGGAGCCGGAACGGGCGAATGATATGATCAAGGGTTTCTTGAAGTTCTATGAGCAGAACGGGGCTTTGCCTTTATGGAACCTTTATGGCTGGGAAACGAATATGATGATCGGTTATCATGCGGTGCCCGTTATCGTAGACGCTTATCTGAAAGGTATCGGTGATTTCAATGCCGAGAAAGCGCTGGAGGCTTGTATAGCGACAGCCAACCGGGATGACTATCGGGGTATCGGCGATTATAAGAAGTTGGGCTACGTACCGGCTTATAGCGATCCGAAAAAATGGGAGAACTGGTCTTTATCGAAGACCTTGGAGTATGCCTACGATGATTATTGCATCGCTAAGATGGCCGAGAAGATGGGTAAGAAAGAGATTGCCGACGAATTCTTTAAACGTTCACAGAATTATCATAATGTGTACAATCCGGCAACTTCCTTTATGCAGCCTCGTGATGAGAAAGGAAACTTTGCCGCTAATTTCAGCCCCGATGATTATACGGAAGATATTTGCGAGAGCAATGGTTGGCAATATTTCTGGTCCGTGCCGCAAGATCTGGACGGTTTGATCGGATTGGTAGGAAGTAAGGAACGTTTCGCCGAGAAATTGGATAGTATGTTTACCTATGTCCCCAAATCGGATGAGGAATTGCCTATCTTTAGTACAGGCATGATCGGTCAATATGCGCATGGAAATGAGCCGAGCCATCATGTGATCTACTTATATAATAAGGTCGGCCAGCCTTGGAAGACTCAGAAATACGTGGCTCAGGTATTACATGATTTGTATCTGAATACCCCGGACGGTATTTGCGGTAATGAGGACTGTGGGCAGATGTCCGCTTGGTTTGTGTTTAGCGCCATGGGATTCTACCCGGTTGATCCGATCAGTGGCCAATATGAGATCGGCTCCCCGTTGTTCCCGGAAGTGAAGATGCATGTAGGTAATGGCAAGACCTTTACGGTTTTGGCTCCCGAGGTCTCTGCGGAGAATATTTATATCCAATCCGTGAAGCTGAACGGACAACCTTATGATAAGAGTTATATCACCCACGAGCAAATCATGAGCGGGGCGACATTGGAGTTCGTCATGGGCAGCCAGCCGGGACCGGTATGGTATACGAACGAATGAAATAGCTCTCTATGATATAATGAAGAGAAGTGCCGTGGTCATATCGCCATGGCACTTTTTTTAATCCGGCTCATGCGAATCTTTCCCATAAGCCTTGACAATATCCTTTACGATGTACCAGAGTACGAACACGACCATTATGCTTCCGATCAATATCTTTCCCACTCTTATGATAGAATCGATGTATTCTTCCATAATGTTATTATTTAAGAGATTACCGTTCGAAGTAAATGTACGGATAAAAATCGGGAAATAAGTCTATGTCTCTAAGATAATTCAGATATTTGTTCTATTTTTGAACATTGTATAAATGATTAAATATAATAGCATGTTAAAACAAATGATAGCCTTGACGGCTTTGATGGTGTCATCCATTGCTTTTGCGCAAGACCGGGAGTATGTAATCGTGGTACATGGTGGTGCGGGGGCGATGGCCGGATTGGAGGAAGATCCGGTTAAGTCGGCTCAATATTACGCCGCATTGGACTCTGCTTTAATGATTGGAGATAAAGTTTTGTCGGCGGGAGGCGAGGGACCGGAGGCGGTTATGGCCGTCATTAATTACTTCGAGGGAAATCCGTTGTTTAACGCCGGAATTGGTGCTACCTGTACGGCGGAGGGAACTTTTGAGTTGGACGCTTCCATCATGGAAGGCAAGGATTTAAGCGCAGGCGCTGTAGCTGGCCTAAAACACGTGAAGCATCCGATCAATGCAGCCTATGCCGTAAAGACAAAATCTCCGCATGTCATGCTGAGCGGAGCCGGTGCCGAGGAGTTCGCCAAGGAACAAGGCTTGGAAATGGTAGAAGACAATATGTATTTCGCTACGCCCAAGACGATGGAGTGGATCGAGAAGTTAAAGCAAGAAAGTAAGAAGAACGGTACGGTAGGCTGTGTCGTTCTGGATAAGCAAGGAAACTTAACGGCCGGGACCAGTACCGGCGGTATGTTCAAGAAACGTTGGGGGCGTATCGGTGATTCGCCCGTGATCGGGGCGGGAACGTATGCGGATAATAACAGTTGCGCTGTCTCCTGTACGGGGCATGGAGAGTATTTTATCCGTCATGCGGTAGCGTTCGATGTGTGTGCCCGCTATAAATACCTTAAGGAAAGCGTAGAGAAAGCGGCGGATTATATCATCCATACGGAATTGAATACGAACGCCGGCAACGGCGGCTTGATCGCCGTGGATAAACTAGGAAATATCGCCATGCCTTATAACAGTGGTGGCATGTTCCGCGGATTCTTGTATAAGGAGAAAGGTAGCCCGGAAATTAAGAAGGGCTGCGGTATCGGAAAGAAGATCGTTGTAGTAGGGGAAAAGTAGTTTTTTGTATCTTTACGCCAAATTCAAGATAGAATGGCGAAAACAAAAACCGTATATGTCTGCTCTAACTGTGGCGCTGATTCCCCGAAATGGCTGGGTAAATGCCCGAATTGTGGGGAGTGGAACACCTATGTAGAGGAGATCGTAACAAAGGAGCCTGCCGTGAAGCGGCCAGTTCCCGGTATTATGGAGGGCAATAAGATCCGTCCGGTGTTATTGCGTGATATAACGACGGAAGAGGAGGCCCGTATCGATTTAAAAGATGATGAATTAAACAGGGTCCTCGGCGGAGGCTTGGTGAAAGGCTCTTTGGTCTTGATCGGGGGAGAGCCGGGAATCGGAAAATCTACCTTGGTCTTGCAAACCGTGTTGGGCTTGACAGGCTTGAAAACCCTATATGTCTCGGGCGAGGAGAGCAGTCGCCAGTTGAAACTCCGGGCGGACCGATTATCGCATGATAATCCGAACTGTTTCATCTTATGCGAGACACATCTGGAACAGATTTTTACGCAAGCGGCCAATATCCAGCCGGACTTGATGATCATAGATTCCATACAAACCATCTTTACGGAAGTCGTGGAATCTTCCCCCGGCAGTGTTTCCCAAGTACGCGAGTGTAGCGCCGCTATCTTGAAATACGCCAAGGAAAGCGGTGTCCCGGTCTTATTGATCGGCCATATCAATAAGGAAGGTAGTATCGCCGGTCCGAAGGTATTGGAGCATATCGTGGATACGGTGTTGCAGTTTGAGGGCGATCAGCATTATATGTATCGTATCTTGCGGAGCATCAAGAACCGTTTCGGCAGTACGGCGGAACTAGGGATTTATGAGATGCGCCAGAACGGGCTTCGTGAGGTCAGCAATCCATCCGAGTTATTATTAACCCAGAATCATGAGGGACTGAGCGGTGTCGCCATCGCCGCCGCTATCGAGGGGGTACGTCCTTTCCTGATCGAGACGCAAGCCTTGGTCAGCTCGGCGGTTTACGGTACGCCGCAACGTAGCGCCACCGGATTCGATTTACGCCGAATGAATATGTTATTGGCGGTATTGGAGAAAAAGGCGGGTTTTAAGTTGATCCAGAAAGATGTTTTCCTGAATATCGCCGGAGGTTTGAAAGTGAATGATCCGGCTATCGATTTGGCGGTAATTAGCTCCATCCTTTCCTCTAGCTTGGATATCAGCATCGAGCCGGGTGTTTGTATGGCCGGAGAGGTAGGCTTGTCCGGAGAGATCCGTCCGGTCAACCGTATTGAGCAACGTATCTTGGAGGCGGAGAAGCTGGGTTTCTCCCGGATTATCATTCCGCATAATAATCTAAAAGGTTTCGATACGGCGAAGAGCAAGATTCAAATCGTACAGGTAAAGAAAGTGGAGGAAGCCTTTCGGCAACTATTCGGTTAATATATAATAAACAATGATAAAAGAATTACAACTCAGGATATTGCCGGAAGAGGCTGTTAATGAGCAATCGCTAAGGCAAGTAGTAGCCCGTGAGACGGGTGAGGCTCCGAAAAATATCCGGGCCGTACGTGTATTGAAACGTTCGATAGACGCACGCCAGCGAACGATATTTGTCAACGTGAAACTGCGTGTTTTCATGAACGAGATGCCTAGCGAGCCGGAATATCAATCGATAGAGTATAAAGATGTCTCGGCAGGGAAACCTGTGATCGTCGTAGGAGCCGGTCCGGGAGGTCTGTTCGCCGCCTTGCGCTTGATAGAGTTAGGTTTGCGCCCCATCATCGTCGAGCGAGGTAAGGACGTGCGGGAACGCAAGAAAGATATCGCCTTGATCAGTCGTGAGCATAAGGTGAACGGAGAATCAAATTATAGTTTTGGTGAGGGCGGTGCCGGCGCTTATTCTGATGGAAAGCTGTATACCCGTAGCAAGAAAAGAGGCTCGGTAGATAAGATACTGAATATCTTTTGCCAGTTTGGGGCAAGTCCCTCTATCTTGGCGGATGCCCATCCGCATATCGGAACCGATAAGCTCCCCCGTGTGATCGAGAATATCCGGGAGCAAATCAAGCGATGCGGAGGTGAGGTACATTTCGAGACCCGTATGGATGCTTTTATCATGAAAGAGAACGAGGTGATCGGCATCGAGACGAATACGGGAAAGAGCTTTTACGGGCCTGTTATCTTAGCTACCGGCCATTCGGCCCGTGATGTCTATAACTATTTATACGAACGCCAGATCCAGATCGAGGCGAAAGGGATCGCGGTCGGTGTTCGTCTGGAACATCCTCAGGAATTGATCGACCAAATCCAGTATCATCGGAAAGAAGGTCGTGGAAAATATCTTCCTGCGGCAGAGTATAGTTTTGTGACGCAAGCGAATAACCGGGGCGTCTATTCCTTCTGTATGTGTCCGGGAGGTTTCGTAGTTCCTGCGGCGAGCGGACCTAAGCAGGTCGTGGTAAATGGAATGTCGCCTTCTAACCGGGGTTCCTGCTGGTCTAACTCAGGGATGGTGGTAGAGATCCGTCCGGAAGATTATTCCGAACTGGTAGGGCAGGAGGAGCTTTATCTTCGGAATGGCGAGAAGGTGGATGCGGACTCCCCATTAGCGTTGATGGCCTTTCAGGAACGTCTGGAAGAGGTCTGTTGGTTGAATGGAGGCATGAAGCAAACGGCTCCCGCCCAGCGCATGGATGATTTCATGCGGAAGAAGAACTCTTTCGATTTACCGGTTTCCTCGTATACGCCGGGTCTGCTGGCCTCTCCGTTGCATTTTTGGATGCCGGAATTCGTGACCAGTCGCCTTCGTGAAGGTTTCCGTTATTTCGGTAAGGTCTCTAGAGGCTTCTTGACCAACGAGGCAACCATGATCGGTGTAGAGACCCGTACATCCGCTCCGGTCCGTATCCTCCGTGATCGGGATACCTATCAACACGTCACGGTAAAAGGTCTTTTCCCTTGCGGTGAGGGAGCGGGGTATGCGGGAGGAATCGTATCCGCTGCCATCGACGGGGAACGTTGTGCGGAAGGAGTGGTGCAAGTCTTAAATTTAATAAAATAGAAAATGAAGTTTATCAAGAGAAGTTGGATGTCTCTTTGTTTGGGCATCTTGGTGTTATTTAATGTTAGTTGTACGGGAAAGAAAGCTGCTTCGGAGGATAAGGATGAGGTATTGTCATACAGTAATCCTTTGTCGGTCCAGTTTGGTGATCCATACGTATTGTTGGCCTCGGACGGACGTTATTATATGTATGGTACCGGTGCCGGCGCTGTAGACGGTTTTTGCGCCTATTCTTCCGATGATTTGATCCATTGGAAACCGGAAGGGCAGGTTTATCGGGGCAATACGCCCGATTCTTGGGTAATCGCTAATTTCTGGGCGCCGGAAGTGTACGAGCGTGACGGGAAGTTCTATATGTTCTTCAGTGCGGATTGGCGGAACAATCCGACCAACGAGGAGGAAAATTTCCGTATCGGCGTAGCTGTGTCGGATAAGCCGACCGGACCATTTAAGGAATTGGCCGATGCTCCTTTGTTCGATCCGGGATATCCTGTAATCGACGGAAACTTGATCGAGGATGAGGATGGCCGTACCTATCTCTATTATTCCCGTTGTTGCTATAAGCATCCGGTAGAAAGCGAGATCGCCGATGAGGCAAAGAAGAAAGGCATGTTCGACTCCGTTGAGGAAAGCTGGATTTACGGGGTGGAGGTCGCTCAGGATCTTACGCACGTAATTGGGGAACCCGTACTTCTGCTGCGTCCACCCGTAAAATTGGATGATGCGCAAAGTGAATGGGAAAGTCGCTCGGTTACCAAAGGGGAGGTCGGACGTCGTTGGACGGAAGGCTCTTTCATGCTACGTCACAACGGCTTGTATTATATGATGTATTCCGCTAATTATTTTGGCGGGGCAAATTATGCGGTGGGATATGCCGTGTCCGAACATCCGTTAGGACCGTTTGAGAAGGCATCTAATAATCCGGTGCTGGAGAAGAACGTGGAAAAAGGCGGTATCGTCACGGGTACCGGACATAATAGCGTTACTTGGTCGAAGGACGGAAAACAAATGTATTGCGTTTATCACGGGCGTACCCAGAAGACAGGGGATGAGCGGGTCGTATTCATCGATAAAATGCGAATCGATGAGAAGGGCCTTCTAGTCGTGGAAGGCCCTACCACCGATCCGCAATCAATTCAATAGTTATTTATCTCTTCCAGCAACGCCACTCGTTCCAATGAGAACGTAGTGTCGTTGCGTTGGATATATTCCAATAGCTCTTTCGCTCTTGCCCGGAGTTTTTTACCTTGCGCCTCCGGCAAAAGGAAACTTTCTTCCAGCAAGGTCTTGGTCGCCAGTTCCATGCGTTGGAGGCCACACGAGTCATCACCGTCCAGATAAGTGCGGATGCCGTCGATAGGCGTGTTCAGCAAGAAATCGTTATCCAGTTTTAAGGATGTGTAGACGGATTGGATTAACTCGGGGTTCTTGCGTGCCCCATCGTTGGAATTACGATTGAAGATGATCTGGGCGATCACTTTGCCCAGTTCCTCGATCTGTACCATGATGAAATCTCTCTTTAACATAGGAGTGGTGAATTATTCGATCGTTATATTTTGGATGCGGATGTCTTTCTTCGGACGGTCATTCTGGTCTTTCGGCTGGGTGGCGATCTGATCCAGAACGTCGAACCCCTCCGTCAGCTCCCCGAAGATCGTATAAGTGCCGTCCAGATGATGGCAACCGCCTACGGTGGTATAAGCCTTCCGTTGCTCGTCCGTAAATAGCAAATGCCCGGGAGTTGCTTGAATAACGGAGTCTATCTGGGCGTTGATCATTCTCAATCGCTTCTGGTATTCCCGTTTGTTACTCATCTTTATCATATTCAACTCGGCACGGACCGGTGCGTAAAACTCCTTCAGGGCCTTTTGCCGGGCCGGATAGTTGGCGGTACGCTCTAACGTATCCAGTTCGGTTTCCCTATAGACCTTCCCCTGCACGATAAAGAATTGCGACATGTCCGATTTCTTTTGCGGGTTGACATCGTCCGGTTGGCGGGGAGCGGCCAAGGCTCCTTTCTTATGGAAATATTTCTCGTTGATCTCGGGCAGGATCTCGGCGGAAGGATCGCCAAAGCCGCATTTGGCACCGGCGGGAGCGTTCTTGGAATCCGGGGCTCCTCCTTGGATCATAAACTCCGGCAGGACACGGGTGAATAAGGTCCCGTTGAAATCCCCCCGTTTCGCCCGTTCGATAAAAGTACGGGTGTGATTAGGCACATCATCGTACAGGATGGCCTTCATAGTACCTACATTGGTTTTAATAACTACCGTTTTTCCAGCTTCTTGCGCCGAGGTGGCTACCACGCAAAGGAACAATGCTGATAAAATGTAATATATCTTTTTCATGAGATTTTAATTTAAAAGGTAAATATAGGTGTTATGTTGTAAAACACAAAGTAAATGCCTAACTTCGCGTCTTTATTAATAGGTAATAAGATTTTTAAAGATTTTAGCATGGATTGGATAAACGATTTATTATGGGGAGAAGGTATCGGGCATTCTATCCTTTTACTATCTTTCGTGATTGCCGCCGGCATTCAGTTGGGAAAGATAAAGGTGTTTGGGATTTCGCTTGGGATTACCTTGGTGTTGTTTGTAGGTATTATTTTAGGGCATTTTGGGTTTACGGTTAACCACAATGTGATTCATTTCTTTAAGGAATTTGGATTGATCTTATTTGTTTATTCGGTAGGTATGCAAGTCGGGCCGGGTTTCTTCTCGTCTTTTAGGCAGGGGGGAATCACGTTGAATATGCTAGCCTGTGGAATTGTCTTCCTTGGCGTGGCTACGGCTTTGGTATTGCATTTCGTGACAGGTATTCCGATGCCTACGATGGTGGGTATTTTATCGGGGGCGGTGACGAATACCCCCGGATTAGGTGCGGCTCAGCAGGCTTATTCCGATATGTACGGGGTTTCTGATAATACGATCGCCTTGGGTTACGCCGTGGCTTATCCGCTGGGCGTGATCGGTATTATTCTTTCGATCATTTTCGTACGTTACGTATTCCGTGTGAATTTCGATAAGGAGAATGACGATTTGAATAAGGAGGATGCCTCGCATACGAATGAGGCGAAACCGATCTCGCTGGTCGTAAAGAACCCTGCGGTTTTCGGTAAGACGGTAGGGGAGTTATCCGGTTTGATGGATCATCTGGATTTCGTGATTTCCCGTGTATGGCGTAATGATAACAAGCAGATCGAGATCGCTTCCGCCGGTACGATCTTGAATGAGGATGATAAGATTTTCGTGATCACGACAGATCAAGATGCCGAGTCCGTAAAGACATTCATCGGCGAGGAGATCGATATGGAGCGCAAGCAATGGATTCGTATGGAGAGCCAGTTTATCAACCGCCGTATCTTGATCACGAAACCAGAGTTGAACGGCAAGAAGCTGGGGCAGTTGAAACTGCGTAAATTATATGGCATCAATATCACCCGTATCAACCGTGCGGGCGTGGACTTGGTCGCTACGCCGGGCCTGACGTTGCAAGTGGGTGACCGTGTGAATGTGGTGGGTACCGAAACCGCTGTCTCGAATGTGGAGAAGGTATTGGGTAACTCCATGAAGCGCTTGAACGAGCCGAATTTGATCACGATCTTTATCGGCATTGCCCTCGGTATTGTTTTGGGTAGTATTCCTATTACGTTCCCGGGCATTCCGCAACCGGTTAAGTTAGGTTTGGCGGGAGGTCCGCTGATCGTGGCGATCTTGATTAGCCGTTTTGGTTACCGTTATAAGCTGGTTACCTATACGACCCAGAGCGCTAACTTGATGTTGCGTGAGATCGGTATCACCCTCTTCCTCGCTTGCGTGGGTATCAGCGCCGGCGATGGTTTTGTGGATACGATCGTGAACAACGGCGGATTCGCTTGGATCGGTTACGGTTTCATTATCACGACGGTTCCTTTACTGATCATCGGTTGTGTAGGCCGCTATTTCTATAAGATCAATTATTTCACCTTAATGGGCTTGATCGCCGGTAGTACGACGGATCCGCCCGCTTTGGCTTACTCGAACGCTACGGCTGGAAACGACGCTCCTTCCGTAGGTTACGCAACGGTATACCCATTGACCATGTTTTTGCGGGTGCTTACGGCGCAATTATTGATCTTGTTCTTCGCTTGATGCGGTAGTTATAATGGTGCCGTCTTACACGTATACCGGCATTGCCTCACACGTATATCGACGTAGGCCTATGCGAACGTAGGCGTGAGGCGATGTCGGTATACGTGCTGGATGGAGTTGACGCCGGGGAAAATAAAAAGCATAGATGTATTAAATTTACCAGTTTAAAAGGCAATGTTATTCGTAGCATTGCCTTTTTTGTTAGCTTTGTGGGAGTATAATCTAATTAATATCGTGAAAAGAATGAGTGTAGTCAAGAAAAACGCTTATATCGGAGTGGATTTAGGGGGGACGAATATGCGTGCCGGCCGTATCGCAGGGGATCGATTAGTGGCTCAGGGGAACGCCCCGACTCCCCAGGACGCCGCGGATTGTGGGGAGACATTGGAGGCTTTGATAGAGGTGATCCGTTCCGTGTGGGACGAGGGCGTGGTAGCTATCGGTATCGGTGTGCCGAGCGTGGTGGATCGTGAGAAGGGGATCGTATATAACGTAGTGAATATCCCGCATTGGGAAGAGGTACATTTGAAGGAGATCTTGGAGGCTCGCTTCTCCGTGCCGGTTTATGTGGATAACGACGCGAATTGCTTCGCTTTGGGTGAGCGTATCTTTGGCGACGGAAAGACGGTTGATAACTTCGTGGGCCTCACCTTGGGTACAGGCTTGGGGGGTGGAATTATCCAGAAAGGCAAGCTGCTGGCCGACGCTAATTGTGGCTCGGGAGAGTTTGGCATGATTCCCTACCAAGGACAGATCTTGGAATATTTCTGTAGCGGTTCCTATTTCATGAACGTATGGGGCGTGGATGGGAAGGAGATGTACACCCGTGCGATGCGGAAGGACGAGCAGGCGCTGGAGGCTTATCGGCAGTTGGGCGTACATGTGGCCGCCGCTATCAAGATCGTGGTATTGACGGTAGATCCGGAGATGATCGTCTTCGGAGGCTCGGTGACCTCCGCCCATGAGTTGTTTGAGGAGAGCATGTATGAGGACTTGAAGGATTTCGCTTATCCGAACTCTATCAAGAACTTGAAGATACGTTTCTCTAAGCTGGAGAATCCGGGGCTATTCGGTGCCGCTTCCCTTTGTTATTAAATAAAGACGGATAATTTATAGTTTACTTAAATCTTATTCATACCATGAGACATGTATTTTGTAGGAAGATCGTTTTCCTTTTGGCCGCTTTACTGGTTGTATGTGGCATGTCGGCCCGTAAGCCGATCAAGACGTTATTAATAACGGGGCAGAATAACCATAATTGGCAGGTGAGCCACGTGGTGCTTAAACAGATATTGGAGAACTCGGGACGCTTCTCCGTGGATTTCGCGGTCTCTCCGGAGGCGGGGAAGGATATGTCCGGCTTTGTCTTGGATTTTAGTCCTTACGAGCTGGTGGTGCTGGATTATAATGGGGATGCTTGGCCGGAAGAGACAAACCTTCGTTTCTTGGAATATGTGCAAGGAGGTGGTGGTGTCGTGATCTATCATGCCGCTGATAACGCCTTCGTGAACTGGCCGGAATACAATAAGATTTGTGCCTTGGGCGGTTGGGAGAACCGGGATGAGAAAGCGGGACCCTATGTATATTGGAGCGATGGTAAGTTGATAAAGGATAGCTCGGCGGGCGTGGGTGGCTCTCATGGCAAGCAACATGAGTATGTGCTGAATGCCCGGAACCATGAGCATCCGATCATGAAGGGGCTGCCGAATAAATGGAAACATGCGCAGGATGAGTTATATGATCGTATGCGTGGCCCGGGAAATATAAAGGATTGCTTGTATACCGCTTATTCGGACAAGGAGACCGGAGGCTCCGGCCGTGAGGAGCCGTTGATCTTTACGGTTGATTATGGGAATGCCCGTATATTCCATACGATGCTAGGGCACGCGGGGGAAACGGTAGAGAATTGTCCGGCTATGCAATGCGCCGGCTTCCAGATCACCTTGTTAAGAGGTGCGGAATGGGCCGCTACCGGCAAGGTAACCCAAAAGGTTCCCGCTGATTTCCCGACGGAAAAACAAGTATCTAATCGGAGTAATTATAAGCGGTGATACTTGGTTTATTAGAATGCCCATTGTAAGCTCCTTATGATGGGCATTCTAGCAAGCTAACAATGGGAATTCTAAGGAGCTTACGATGGGCATCGTGCTATTTTGCTGAATCCTCGTGCGATAGATAGCCGTCGCTTAATGTGAATCGGGGATCTTGATCCGCCAGAAAGCGGATGGCCGTGAGGCTTTTCTCTTGAGGGAAAGGTAATTTCTCAATAAGTTCTTTCACGGGGATAGGGGATTCCCCGGCCAATACCTTTACGAGACTTTCCCGGATAGCGCTGAATTCCCAATTCATAAGCTGTGATTCATGCTTCGATAGGCATATGTCGCAACAGCCACAAGGGGCGGAATCTTCCTCGCCGAAATAGGATAGGAGCATGCGGCTACGGCATACCCGTTCCTCGTTGATATATTCCAGCACCTTCTCGATCCGTTTCCCGAAACGCTCCTTCCGTTCCTCATACGCTGAGCGGGGTATGGAAAGATACCGCTGTTCCTCCCGGGTCTGGGTATAGATAATCAACGGGGTTTTCTTATGCGGGATGTAGTTTACGATCCGGTATCTGGATAAACCTACCAAGGTCTCATACACCTCGTGAGGCGTCACTCTCGCACGGGTAGCGATTACGCTCTCATCTATATAAACATAATCCGCGAATAACCCGGTGTAAGAACGCAAGATCGTCTGAATCACCTCATCCGTTCGCTTGTTCTCACTTAAATACCTGTAAAGCTCGTCACGGGTAGCCGTGAACATCAGGCGAGAAGCGTTGTCCACCTCCTCCGTATACTCGATATAGCCCGATAACCCAAGGATCTTCAAGGCATGATGTGCTTGCAATAAAGAGAACTTATAAGCGGAACAAAAATCCGTTAACGAGAAATCGTGTACCGTATCTAGCCCGTACCCTACGGCGATCTGGTAATAATTACCCAACGCTTCATAGACCCGGTAGATAAACTCCTTGTCCGGAAACTCATCCGCCAGCCGTTTCTTTAGCTTGGCGCTATCCGTGGAGGAACAAAGAGCCACGGCGAAGGCTTTCTTCTCATCACGCCCCCCGCGTCCGGCCTCTTGATAATATTCCTCCAACGATCCCGGCATATCCATATGCACGACCAATCGCACGTCCGGCTTATCGATGCCCATACCAAAAGCGTTGGTCGATACGATTACCCGGCACTCGTTGTTTTTCCAACGGGCCTGACGCAGTTCTTTCTCGTCACGGTTTAACCCGGCATGGAAGAAATCGGCGGAGATACCCGCCTGTTGCAGCATGACGGCGATCTCCTTGGTGCGTTTCCGATTGCGGACATATACGATGGCCGTACCCGGAACTTTTCCTAATATATAAACGAGTGTATTTAACTTATCTTCCGTCTTCCGGACAATATAAGCCAGATTTTTGCGGGCGAAGCTCTTTTGAAATACGTTCTTCTCCTTGAACCGCAGACGCTCTTGTATGTCATTCACCACTTCCGGGGTAGCCGTGGCGGTCAAGGCCAATACCGGAACACCCGGCAATAAGTCCCGGATCTCAGCGATATTGAGGTAAGAAGGACGGAAATCATATCCCCATTGCGAGATACAGTGACTCTCGTCGATCACTAGCAAACAAACTTGCATGGCCTCCATCTTGATCCGGAAAATATCCGTACTAAGCCGCTCCGGGGAGACATACAAAAACTTATACCCTCCGAAGATGCAATTCTCCAGTTGCGTGATAATCTCTTGCCGGCTCATGCCCGAATAAATAGCCGTAGCCTTGATGCCGACCCGGCGTAAGTTCTCCACTTGGTCTTTCATCAAGGCGATCAAGGGAGTGACGACGATGCAAATCCCTTCCATCGCCAAGGCCGGCACCTGAAAGGTGATGGATTTACCACCACCTGTAGGCATCAGCCCAAGCGTATCTTTTCCGGCACAGACGGAATGGATAATATCCTCCTGCAAGGGGCGAAAAGCAGGGTATCCCCAATACTTCTCTAATATCTTATGGTAGACGTCCACCTGTCCTCCTCATATATCGTCGGGTTTGATGTCTTTGATCATCAGCTGGATAGAGGTGTTGCCGTTGTAGGTGTTCTCCTCCACCGTGTAGCAGATGTTGAAAGGCTTCATACCCTTGATATGGTCGTTGTGCCTGTGCATGCCGAAAGCGATGGCGTGCATGGGGGTGCTTGAGTTTCCGTCGATCAATTCCAGCTTGAGATGCTCCAGTTCCTTACCCACGAGCTTACTGGTGCCGTAGTCCTTTACGCCAAGCGAGCAGAATACAGGCTTCTGGTTGTCCGGTCCGAACGGGCTCATCTTCTTTAGGTCGTTCACGAACTTCTGGTTGATCTCTTTCAAATCCAAGATAGCGTCGATATCGATCTGTGGGATCATCTGTTCCGGTATGATCTCCTCGGATGCGATCTTCAAGAAACGCTCGGTGAATGCCTCTAGGTTCTCCTCCCGAAGGGAAAGCCCGGCGGCGTAGGTATGTCCCCCGAAATTCTCCAATAAATCCCGGCAACTCTCTATCGCCTTGTAAATATCGAAACCCGTTACGGAACGTGCCGATCCGGTGATCAACTCGGACGATTTGGTAAGAACGACCGCCGGACGGTAATACTTCTCGGTCAAACGGGACGCTACGATACCGATCACGCCTTTGTGCCATCCCGGGTTATACACCACGATCGCCTTCCGGTCATCCATGTTCTCTACTTCGTCGATGACAGCGTTCGCCTCGTCGGTGATCTTCTTGTCCAATTCCCGGCGTTCCTCATTATATTGGTTGATGCTCTCGCTCTTCTCCCGGGCACTGGCGCTATCTTTGGACAGTAGCAGTTCCACCGCCTCCTTCCCGTTCATCATACGGCCGGAAGCGTTGATACGGGGACCGATCTTGAATACGATATCACTGATCGTGATCTCCTTTCCGGTCAATCCGCAGATATCGATGATCCCTTTCAGCCCGAGGCTGGGGTTGCTGTTCAATTGCTTCAGCCCGTAATAGGCGAGGATGCGGTTCTCTCCCGTAATCGGGACGATATCCGAGGCGATACTGACCGCCGTCAGTTCCAACAACTTCTCCAGATCCGAGAACGGGAAATTATTGCTCTTGGCGAACGCCTGCATGAATTTGAATCCCACTCCGCAACCCGATAAATGCTCATACGGATAGATAGAATCCGAGCGCTTGGCATCCAATACGGCGACAGCGTCCGGCAAAGTGGCGTCCGGCATATGGTGGTCGCAAATAATAAAGTCGATGCCTTTCTCCTTGGCGTACTCGATCTTCTCGATCGCTTTGATACCGCAATCCAGCGAGATAACCAGCGACACGCCGTTCTCGGCGGCATAATCGATACCCTTGTAAGAGATACCGTACCCCTCGTCGTATCGATCTGGGATATAGAAATCCAAGGTAGACGAGTAAGGTCTTAAATACTTGAAGACGAGCGATACCGCTGTCGTTCCATCCACGTCGTAATCGCCGTAGATCAAAATCTTTTCTTTATTCCCCAAGGCTTTGTTCAAGCGCCTCACCGCCTTATCCATATCCGGCATAAGGAACGGGTCGTGCAAATCGTTCAAGCTGGGTTTAAAGAATTTCTTCGCCTCTTCGATCGAAGTGATACCTCGTTGAACGAGCAAGAGACAGATCACCGGGCTGAATCCTAATTCAGCCACCAATTGGTCTCTCTTATGTAACTCTTCTTCTGATGGGGTTTGAAAGTTCCATTTGTTAATCATTATATATTGTTTTTTTCTTTTTTGCTTGCCTGATACTACGGATACCTTGTCATCCTTAATCTACCGTATGACAAAGGCGAGATTTCCGCAATATATTTCAACCTGTAAAGTTAGAAATTAAATATGGTATATCCGGTATGGCTTAAAGAAAATAGTTTTTTTGTTATTATTTTTTTGAAGTAGGAGAATGATTCGTACATTTGCCTAAATATTATAAAATACAATGACGGAAGATATTAAAAAAGCTTGCGAAGTAATGGCCGCAGGCGGCATAATACTTTATCCTACAGACACTATCTGGGGAATTGGTTGCGACGCTACCAATGAAAAAGCCGTACAAAGAGTGTACGAGCTAAAGCGAAGGGCAGACAATAAGGCTATGTTGGTCTTGATGGACAGCGAGGCTAAATTGGATAGGTACGTGTCGGATGTTCCCGATATCGCTTGGGATTTGATTAGCGTGTCTGATAAGCCGTTGACCATCATTTACTCAAGTGCCAAGAACTTGGCGACAAATCTATTGGGAGCCGATGGTAGCGTGGGTATCCGCATCACGAACGAGGAGTTCTCCAAGAAATTGTGCGAGCGCTTCCGCAAACCTTTGGTCTCTACTTCCGCCAACGTAAGCGGCGAGCCTTCTCCCGCTAATTTCAGCGAGGTATCGGAGGTGATCAAGGAGGGTGTGGATTATATCGTGAGTTATCGTCAGGACGATATGAGCAAGGCCGCTCCGTCCGGCATTATCAAGCTAGGAGCCGGTGGGCTTGTGCAGGTAATTAGATAAGGATGAAGAAAAGCGTACAAGCCGGAAAATATATTGTCTCGGATTTTATAGCGTCGTCGGTAGTCTGGTTATTATTTAATCTGATACGTTATGAGGAGGTGGCGGTGTATGAAGGGTTTGATACCGTCGGGGCCTTTTTGCTGCATATCCCCTCGTTGAAGGGGCAGCTATTGATCCCGTTTTTCTGGTTCGTATTATATTGGTTTTCCGGTTATTATAATAAACCGTTCGGTAAGTCGAGGCTTACTGAGTTGTTCTCTACCCTTGGGAGCGTGTCGATCGGTGTCGTGATCTTGTTTTTTGCCTTAGTGCTGAATGACTTGCCCCGTTCCTATCATGTGTATTATGATATGTTTTTCTCTTTATGGGGATTACAGTTTGTCTTGACGTATATTCCCCGGTTATTGATTACGCAGGCCGGGTTACGGAAGATAAAGTGCAGGGAATGGGCGTTGAACGTATTGATGATTGGGGCGGGGAAGAAGGCGGCGTGTATTGCCGACGACCTGTATGGGTTGGGTTATAATATCGTCGGTTTTGTCTCCGATGGTACGGAGAAAAAGGGCGGGGTCGCCGGAGATCGTGTGATCGGTAGGCTGGAATCTTTGCCGGTGATCGTAGAGGAGAAAAAGGTGGATGAGCTGGTTGTCGCCTTGGAGACAGTGGATAATAGCCGTTTGATGGATATTCTGTATTCGTTATATTGCTATAAACGGCCGATCAAGATATTGGCGGATAAATCCAGTTCATTATCGCAAGTAAAGATCAAGGCGATAAAGGGCGTTCCGCTGGTGGACGTGACGGATAACAACTTCTTGCCCATCGAGCAGAATGTAAAGCTCTTTATGGATAAGATGTTATCTCTGATTTTCTTGGTGCTCTTATCTCCCTTGTTCCTGTATATCGCTTGGCGGGTGAAGCGGGATTCCCCCGGCCCGGTGTTTTTCAGTCAGGAACGGATCGGATACATGGGCGAGCCTTTCATGATCTATAAGTTTCGTACGATGTATACGAACGCCGAGGAAGAAGGTCCGTTGCTCTCTTCCGAGGACGATTCCCGTATCACTCCCTTCGGACGGGTGATGCGGAAATACCGCTTGGACGAGTTACCGCAGTTTTGGAACGTGCTGAAAGGGGATATGTCGCTAGTTGGCCCCCGTCCGGAACGTAAATATTTCATCGAGCGGATCGTGAGGAAAGCCCCCTTCTACTATCTGCTGCATAATGTACGTCCGGGAATCACCTCGTTGGGTATGGTGAAATATGGATATGCCGGCAGCGTGGATGAGATGATCGAGCGCTTGGAATATGATATATTATACTATGAGAATATGTCCTTGATTCTGGACATAACGATTCTCATTTATACAGTTAAAACAGTGTTTACAGGTAAAGGTATTTAAAATGGCTAACGAAGGGTTATTCTATAAATTGTTGTTATGGCGGGAAAAGCGCATCAAGGAGAAGCATTTTATCCTTATTATCAGCTTTATCGTGGGAATTTGCACAGCTGCGGCCGCTATCATATTGAAACAATTGATCCATTTCATACAACATGTATTGACGGGTAATTTCAGTGCTGACGGCGTGAACTATCTCTATTTGCTTTATCCGGTGATCGGTATCTTGTTGGCCGGCTTGTTCGTGAAATATATCGTGCGTGACGATATCGGCCATGGGGTGACGAAGATCTTGTATGCCATCTCGCAACGAAAGAGCCGTATCAAGCCGCATAATACATGGACGTCTATCGTAGCCAGTTCCGTGACGATCGGCTTTGGTGGATCGGTCGGGGCGGAGGCTCCTATCGTATTGACAGGGGCGGCTATCGGTTCTAATCTGGGACGGGTGTTCAGGATGGAGCAGAAGACGTTGATGTTGCTCGTGGGATGTGGTGCCGCCGGAGCGATCGCCGGTATTTTCAAGGCGCCTATCGCCGGGTTGGTGTTCGTGATCGAGGTATTGATGCTGGACCTTACGATGACTTCCGTGCTTCCTTTGCTGATCTCGTCGGTGACGGCGGCTACGATGTCTTATATCTTTACCGGTACCGAGGCGATGTTTAAGTTCTCTCAGACCGAGGCATTCGAGATCGAGCGTATTCCTTACGTGCTCTTGCTGGGTGTTTTTTGCGGATTGGTATCCCTTTATTTTACCCGTGTGATGAACAAGGTGGAAGGGATGTACCGGAAGTTGGGTACGTATTGGAAGAAGTTCATGTTGGGCGGCGTGATGCTGAGTATCTTGATATTCTTGTTCCCCCCGCTATATGGTGAGGGCTATGATACGATCGGCTCGTTGCTGAACGGGCAGTTCTCGCATATCATGGACAAGAGTTTGTTTTACGATCTGAACGATACGTATTTCGGGGTCTTGATCTTCTTGACCTTGATCTTGCTTACGAAGGTATTCGCTTCCAGCGCCACGAATGCCGGAGGGGGTTGCGGTGGTATCTTCGCTCCTAGTTTGTATCTGGGCTGTATCGCCGGTTTTATCTTTGCGCATACGTCTAATTATTTCCCGTTCACGATGTATATCTCAGAGAAGAATTTCGCTTTGCTGGGTATGGCGGGCATTATGTCCGGGGTGATGCACGCTCCTTTGACCGGGGTTTTCTTGATTGCCGAGCTGACGGGTGGGTATGATTTGTTCCTCCCCTTGATGATCGTCTCGATCAGTTCCTATATCACGATCCTTATGTTCGAGCCTCATAGCATCTACTCCATGCGTTTGGCGCAGAAAGGCGAGTTGCTGACGCACCATAAGGATAGGGCGGTGCTTACCTTGCTACGGGCGGATAGCGTGATCGAGAAAGATTTCCAGATGGTGTCTCCGGAGATGACGTTGGGCGATATGGTAAAGGTCATTTCCCGAAGCGGACGTAACACCTTTCCTGTCGTGGACGAGCGGGGCGTGTTGCTGGGTATCGTCTTGCTGGATAATATCCGGAATATCATGTTCCGTCCGGAGTTGTATAATCGTTTCCATGTATCGAAGTTCATGGTTTCCGCCCCGGCCAAGATCGTAATCAACACACCGATGGATCAGATCATGCAGACGTTTGATGATACGAAAGCGTGGAATCTTCCGGTGGTCGATGAGAATGGCCATTATATCGGCTTTATGTCGAAATCGAAGATATTTAATTCCTATCGGGAGGTATTGGTCGATAACTTTTCCGGGGACTAACTTGTTAAAAACAGATCCAATTTATTGTATATGAAGAAAGAGGATTTACGAATCGTATATATGGGCACTCCCGATTTCGCCGTGGAGAGCCTGCGTGCCTTGGTAGAAGGTGGATATAATGTGGTAGGTGTCATTACGATGCCGGATAAGCCAATGGGGCGTCATGGTAGCGTGCTTCAGCCGAGCGCTGTGAAGCAATATGCCGTATCGGTGGGTCTTCCGGTCTTGCAGCCAGAGAAATTGAAGGACGAGGCATTTTTAGAGGAACTGCGTGCCTTGCGGGCGGATTTGCAGATCGTGGTGGCGTTTCGTATGCTGCCGGAGGTGGTCTGGAATATGCCCCGTCTGGGAACTTTTAATCTGCATGCCTCCTTGCTTCCGCAATACCGGGGCGCCGCTCCGATCAACTGGGCGGTTATCAATGGTGATACGGAGACCGGCGTGACTACTTTCTTTCTTACGCATGAGATTGATACGGGTAAGATCATCCGTCAGAAACATCTGCCGATCGCTGATACCGACGATGTAGAAACCGTTCACGATGCCTTGATGGCGATGGGGGCGGGGTTGGTTACCGAGACCGTGGACTTACTGTTGGATGGAAAAACAGACGCTATCCCTCAAGAGGAGTTCTATAAGGATGCCGCCGAGTTGCGTCCGGCCCCGAAGATCTTCAAAGATACCTGTCATATCGACTGGAACCAACCGGTGAAGAAGATCTATGATTTCGTCCGTGGGCTTTCTCCTTATCCTGCCGCTTGGACGGAATTGATCTCAGCGGATGGCAAACGTATGGTCTTGAAGGTTTACCAGACGGAGAAGCGTCCGGCAACGCATAACTTCCCGGTAGGTTCTATCCATACAGATCATAAATCGTATATCGATGTGGCCGTGAAGGATGGTTTCCTTCGATTGCATTCCTTGCAACTTGCCGGAAAGAAACGGATGAATATAACGGACTTCTTGAACGGTTTCAAGCAAATCGCAGAATATACGGTTGGCTGATGAACGGGACGAGACGTATCATATACATTACGTTAGGAACGTTTTTTCTTATATTGGGAGCGATCGGCATCTTTGTCCCTTTGCTCCCGACCACTCCTTTTTGGTTACTGACTTGTTGGTTTTATGTCCGTAGCTCGGAGAGACTTTATAACCGGGTGATGAGCAATCGTTATTTCGGGCCGCATATTAAGGGCTTTGTGGAAGATAAGGCTATTCCTTTGCGTTCCAAGATTATCACGATCGCTATCATGTGGCTATCTACGATCATTACTTCCCTTTTGCTAGTCGGCTATTGGTGGGTGAAAGCTTTGTTAGGGCTTATCAGTATCGGAGTCTCATGGCATATCCTCTCTTATCCTACTAAAAAAGAATGAGATAACCTGTTCATCCATAGGATTACTGGGGTTATCCCTCTTTTATCGCTTTCTATCGTAGCCTTACTACTTTATCGGTCTTCTTTCAAGGCCTCTTCCAAGCTGATTCCTAGAGCTTCAGCTACTCCCTTACCGTAAGCAGGGTCTGCCTTGTAGCAATTGCGTACGTGGCGTTGCTTGATGAACAGTTGGGCGTTACCCATCGCACGGGCGGTATTTCCGAATAACAACTGTTGCTCTTCCGGCGGCATCAAACGGAATAAGGCACCCGGTTGGCTGTAATAATCATCATCATACTCACGCTCGTTGTAATTATAAACATCCCCGTGTACTTTCAAAGGCGGTTCCTTCTTCTCGGGAGAGTCTTTCCATTCGCCGAAGCTGTTAGGTTCGTAACCCTTTGCGGCTCCATAGTTTCCGTCTACACGCATCGCTCCGTCACGGTGATAGGCATGGAACGGACAGCGGGGCTTGTTCACCGGGATCTGCTCTAGGTTCACGCCAAGGCGGTAACGCTGGGCGTCGCCATAAGAGAATAGACGACCTTGTAACATCTTGTCTGGGGAGAAGCCGATACCTTCGACAGTATTCATCGGGTTGAATGCGGCTTGCTCCACGTCTTGGAAATAATTCTCCGGATTACGGTTCAACTCGAGGATACCGACATCCATTAACGGGAAGTCCTTATGCGGCCATACTTTCGTGAGGTCGAACGGGTTGATCGGATAGGTCTCGGCCTGCTCCTCAGTCATCAATTGGATCTGGAATTTCCATTTCGGGAAGTCCCCACGCTCGATACTCTCGAACAAATCACGCTGATGGGATTCACGATCCTTGGCGATGATCGCAGCCGCTTCCTCGTCACTCAAGTTCTTGATACCTTGCAGGGTTCTGAGATGGAACTTCACCCAGATACGTTCGTTCTTATTGTTGATAAAACTGTACGTATGGCTACCGAAACCATGCATATGTCGATAAGAGTAAGGAATGCCGCGAGAACTCATCGTAATCGTTACTTGATGCAGGGCCTCGGGAAGCAAAGTCCAGAAATCCCAGTTGTTATCCTCGCTTCGTAGATTCGTTTTCGGGTCACGTTTGACCGCATGATTCAAGTCCGGGAACTTTAGGGGATCACGCAAGAAGAATACGGGGGTGTTGTTGCCTACCAAGTCCCAGTTACCCTCCTCTGTGTAGAATTTCATGGCGAATCCACGGATATCACGCTCTGCGTCGGCTGCTCCACGCTCTCCGGCTACGGTGGAGAAACGGACAAAGCAGTCAGTTTTCTTGCCTATCTCGCTGAAAATAGCCGCTTTCGTATACTTTGTGATATCATGTGTAACGGTAAAGGTACCGAATGCGCCGGAACCTTTGGCGTGCATGCGTCTTTCTGGGATCACTTCACGGTCGAAGTGCGCTAGCTTCTCAATGAACCAAGGGTCTTGTAATACCATCGGGCCACGTGGCCCCACTGTTTGTACGTTCTGATTGTCCGCAACAGGGCGTCCGTTGGCGGCAGTTAGTTTTTTGTCTTCCATAACTTTAGTTTTTATGTCGCAATAAAGAATTTTAGATAAAGTAATCTTTAAATAAAACTGTTTAGAAACAACAATTGTTTTTAACTTCTTGACAAAAATAAGATGTTGTTAGACAGTTGTCAAATAGTTAATATCTATAAATATATAGACGGGTAGTAGAAACTCAGTGGGGATAGGCGCATGAGTTATAAAAGTATCTTAGTTTCATCGCCCCATACACCTAAGATACTTCGCCAATGAACTTAGGATACTTTCTCTATGAAACTAAGATACCTTGTTTAAAAGGTATGGATACAAAAAAGCGGTTGTCTGGCAAGATGCCAAGCAACCGCGGTATGGTTTGAAAAAATCAAATGTTCACCTTCCCGGTAAAATGGGGTGTTACTTATTTATTGTAACCCCATTTTGTTAACTCCGACTGACCGATAGCAGCGAGTGATCTCAAGCAGCTATCCAAAAAATGTCTAATAAAACTTTTCATAGCTCATTTTCTTTTTAATTAATAAATCTGTGCCTTTCGACACGTTCTAAATCTCACATAACTTTTGAAGTCCGAGTAACGAATGAATTGAAAACCTAAACCTTTAACCTTTTAACCTATTACTAACCTAATCCCGGACTTCTGATAACCTTAACCTAAACCTTCCTCTTTTTCATCGTGAGGTTTACCACATGCGGTAAACCCAAATTGTCCAAGGTTGAAACCCTAGCAAATCGATGTAACGTTTAAACAATCTCTTTACCATATTTGCTTTACAATTATGTTTTACGACACAAATATACGGCGTTATTCCATACGTGGTATGTTTTATAGCATGTTTTTTGCGGATTCCTATGTTTTCTTGATCTATGATAAAAAAAGCGGGAATCAGATTCATATAATGATAGTATTTGAACGTTTGGCATGTCTATTGTGTTACCATGCCATTGCGTTTCTATTTCTATTTGCTACATTTGCGGAGCTAAATGTAAGATAATGTAATATATATGAGTAGAAAAGAGGAGTACAAAGAGAAGAATCTATTGTATTTGGACGAGATCGCTTCGGAAGAGGGAATCCGGACATTACCGTGTGGTATATTATATAAGGTAATACAAGCGGGTACAGGCAAAGTCTCTCCTAATCGGGAAAGCGTCGTTTCCGTACATTATAAAGGAACGTTGATTAACGGAAGGGAATTTGATAACTCATGGAAACGGGGTTGCCCGGAAGCCTTTCGCTTGAACCAAGTGATTGAAGGCTGGCAATTGGCTCTTCAAGAAATGCGGGTAGGGGATAGATGGATAATCTATATCCCTTACAATTTTGGTTATGGTAATCGTGCCTCGGGTCCGATCCCTGCTTTCTCCACATTAATATTTGAGGTAGAGTTGTTGGGAATCGCCTAATTCCAATCATAGAATATATAATAATGTATCCGAAGGGAGTAAAAAAGAATAGCCATGGCTAAACCCATGGCTATTCTCTTTTTGCCTCATTAGAGGATTGGAAACTTTCTATTGTTTAGGCGTAACATCCGTCTTCTTTCCTTTATTCAGCCATTTCTCTTGGATGGTCTGCATCAGTTCATAGAAGTTAGGGATGAACATCGTGGCGAATATCGTATTGATAGCCATACCGAATACTACCGCCGCACCTAAGGATATACGGCTGGCCGCTCCTGCTCCGGTAGCGAAAAGCAAAGGCATGACACCCAATACAAAGGCGAACGAGGTCATCAGGATCGGACGTAAACGAACGTGTCCGGCTTCCAAGGCGGAATCCCGTATCGGATTACCTTCCTTTCGGAAATCCCGGGCGAACTCTACGATCAAGATACCATTCTTGGCGGACAAGGCGATCAATAAGATAATACCGATCTGGGTATATACGCTTACTGGAACCCCCATCACCCAGCAGCCGATAATAGCTCCCAACAAGGCGATCGGCAAACCCATGATAGCCGCCAACGGACTTGTCCAGCTCTCATATTGAGCCGAGAGAACCAAGAAAGCGACTAGCAACGCCATGGCGAAAATAATCACCGTCGTAGATCCTGCTTTCGTCTCTTGATAAGCGACCGAGGTCCATTCATATCCAAAATTATCACCTAATTGCTCCTGTATCAGCTCCTCCATCGCTAGGATCGCTTCTCCGGAGCTATATTTCGGGTTGGCGATACAAGTAATAGCCGCCGATGAATACATATTATATAGGTTGATCTGGTCTAATCCCAATTGCTCGTCTAATTCGATAAAAGAGGAGAAGGGTACCATCTCTCCTTTACTATTCGCCAGACTCAAACGGAGTACATCATCGATCACTTTCTGCGCCTCTCCGTTCGCCTCGATCTTAACTTGGTAAATACGTCCGAACTCCACGAAATCGTTCACGTACGCCGCTCCCATATAATAGCTGAGCGTGGAGAATACTTGATTCAACTGAAGACCGAGCATCTGCACCTTATCCCGGTCTATCTTCAGTAGATACTGCGGGGTATTGGCCTGATACATACAAGAAAGGTTCAGCAATTGCGGTTTCGAGCGGTAGCTGGCCAGCAATGTCTCCACGGCATGCTGCATCTCCGTCGGACCTAGGTTCTTACGATCCTCCAATTGCAGTTGCAAGCCGCCCGAAGCGCCCAACCCCGGGATAGCTGGCGGTACCATACCGAATACCTGCGCTTCTTGGATAGCCGATGCCTCCCGGTTGAAACGGTTGGTCACGGCCTCTGCCGTATGCTCCTTACCTTTACGTTCGTTCCAGTTCTTTAGGATCACGAAGAAGGTGGCCGTATTGGATTGCTCCCCTCCACCCATCACGGAGAATCCGCTAACGCTGATGAATGATTTCACCTCGGGGTACGTCTTTAGGATCTCGTCGATCTGCTTGGTGACCGCCTCCGTCCGGTTCAAGCTCGCCGCCGGGGGTAATTGGGATACGACTAGGAAATAGCCGTCATCCTCTTCGGGTATAAAGGTTGTCGGCCAGCGCATAAACAAGATAACCGCTACCGCCGTGATGATACCGTAAACGATCATCGCCGCTCCCGGTCGTTTCAGCATCCGCTCCACGATCGAGTCGTACATCTTCTGAGTCTTTCCGTATACCTTATTGAATCCTTTGAAGAGGAAGAATTTTGGTTCTTCCGTATTCTTCTCCAAGAAAAGGGCGCAAAGCGAGGGCGTAAGCGTAAGCGAGTTAAATCCGCTTAATACGGTAGCGGCGGCGATTGTCAAGGCGAATTGCTTATAGAGCTGCCCGGAGATACCGCTGATAAACGTTGTCGGGATAAATACCGCCAATAATACCAATACCACGCCCACGATAGGCCCTACGATCTCATCCATGGCCTTCGATACCGCCTCGTGGGCCGTATATTTTCCGGTATCGAGGAGCCGGGTGGAGTTCTCTACCACCACGATGGCGTCGTCTACCACCACCGCTATCGCCAGAATCAAGCCGAATAAGGTCAACGTATTAATGGAGAAGCCTAAAGCCGCCATGACCGCCAGCGTACCGATCAATGAGACCGGAATCGTAATGAACGGGATGACTACCGCCCGGAAATTCTGTAAGAATAAGAAGATAACCAAGACCACCAGCAAGGTTGTCTCCAAGAACGTGATAAGCACCTCATGGATGGAGGCGTCGATCACCTCGGTCGTATCCAAGGTCACTTTGTATTCCACGCCTTCGGGTAAGGAACTGCCTAATTCTTTCATCTTGGCCTTTACCACCTTCGATACATCCAATGAGTTGGAACCCGGCAACTGGTAGATCGCTATCGCAGCAGTCGGCTGTCCGCTTAATTTAGAGACCACGTTGTAAGAGGAGCTACCCAACTCTATGCGGGCGATATCCTTCAATCGCAGGATCTTGCCACCTTGCCCGGTCTTAAGGACAATATTGCCGAACTCATCCGGTGTCGTCAACCGTCCTTTCACGGTCAAGGTATATTGATAGGGGTTATCCGCCCGTAGAATCGGTTGGCCTACGTAACCGGCGGATACTTGGGCGTTTTGCGTGGATATGGCTTGATAGACCATGTCCGGCGTCAAGTTACGGATACGCATCGCCTCCGGGTCTAGCCAGATACGCATGCTATAGTTTCCGGCTCCCATTACCTGTACCGAGCCTACACCCGGCAGGCGGGTTAGCTGGTCTATCATATTTAAGGTGGCGTAATTACTTAAATACAACCCGTCGTAAATGGAATCCTTGGAACTTAGGGTAAGCATCATCACAATATTGGAGGATTGCTTGCGGGTGGTGATACCTTGTACGATCACGGGTTCCGGCAAGCTACTTTGGGCGATACTCACCCGGTTTTGCACCATGACGGTCGCCATGTCGATATCCGTTCCCACGGCGAAGGTGATTGTCAGGGAGTAAGCCCCCGAACTGGAGGAGTTTGAACTCATGTAAAGCATACCGTCCACGCCGTTTACCTGTTGCTCGATCGGTAAACCTACGGTCTGCGCTACGGTCTGTGCGTCCGCCCCGGGATAAACGGCGGATACCTGTACGGTAGGCGGCGTGATCTCCGGATACTGGGCGATCGGTAATATATTGAGGGTGACCAAACCCGCTACGACGATGATCAGAGCAAGTACCGTGGCGAATATCGGTCTGTTAATAAAGAACTTTACCATAGCTTGCTTATTTTATAGGTTTGATAGTCATGCCATCCCGTACCTTAAGCAGGGCGGAGGTGACATAGGGATCTTTGGGGCCGATACCGGCGGTCACTTGGCGAAGCGTATCGTCTACCAATTGGCCCACCTCGATAGGACGGTATCGTACGACATTGGAGTCGTTCACGATATAAAGGTACTTCCCTAATTGGTCGGTACCGATCGAGGCGTCGCGAACCAAGACCGCATTCGGCTGCTCGGCATACGGCAGGGTGATGGTGACGTATAAGCCGCTCTTCAATACATGCTTCGGGTTATCCAGATTGGCACGTACGTTCAGGGTACCGGTCGATAGGTCGATATTTGGGGATAGATAATCCAGCCGGCCCGTATACGCATTGCCGCCATTCTTGCCTATGCTGACGAGGATCTCGGTCGGAAGTTTCACGGTGCTATCGTTGCGGGCGGCTTCCAGCATCATCTTCATGAACTGGTTATCCTCGATATTGAAATTGGCGAACATCAAGTCGTCCTTGTATAAGGTGGCCAAGGTAACCGGCTGGACGGCTCCGTTGATGTAATTACCTATATCGTAGCTGGCCCGGGTAACCGCACCGTCGAAAGGCGCACGGATATAGCAATAGCTCAAGTTGGTCCGTGCGGTATTCAACTCCGCCTCGGCATTCTTCACGGCAGCCTCAGACTCCGATACGGTAGCCTCCGCTTGGATCACTTGTATCTGGCTTACGGCGCCGCTCTTAGCCGCCTCCTTCATACGCTCGTAGTTACTGCGTGCATATTCCAGCTGGGCTTTGGAGGTCTTTACGGAAGCCTCGGCTTGGGTGACGTTATCTTGATAGGTGTCCGGTTCGATCACGAAGATAAGATCGCCCTTCTTCACCCGGCTTCCGGCCTTGAGGTAAGAGGTACGCAAGTATCCGTTGACACGGGCTACCAAGTCTACTTTCAGTTGTGAACTAAGGTATCCGGGGTATTCTTTCGTCAAGGTAATGTCCCTCACGATCGGCGTGGATACGCTTATGGAGGGCACGGGCGTTTCCATCGGCTTGCTTTTCCCCTTGCAAGACGCCAGTAATAAGGCGGAGGCTCCGATAATCCCTATGTAAACAAATGTCTTCATATCTTTTGTCTTTAATGATTATTTATATTAATTGTTTGAGTGGGCTTTTGTTCGATCGGATCGAACGGCCTACATAGGATTCCATCCTCCGCCCAATGACTGATAAAGCTGTATCAAGTTCAGTAGGGAGCTACCTTGAGCCTGTGTCAATTGGTTCTGGTAGGTGAGGAGGGAGCGTTGCGCGTCCAGTACGTTTTGGAAAGGCGTAAGGCCCTGCTTATAGAGGTCTAGGGAAAGATCCAAGGTCTGTTTTCCTTGGTTTACCACTTCCCGGAGGGCTACGATCTGCTTGATCGAGTTCTTGTACGAACTCATGGCGTTATCCACTTCCTGTACGGAGGTAAGCACGGTCTGGTTGAATTGCCGGATCGACTCGTCCAACTGGGCTTTCGCCAACCGGGTAGCCTGTATCTTCTGGGTGCCTTGGAAGAAGTTCCACGTAAGGGTAGGGGCGATCTCATAGGTCAAGCTATTATGATTCGCCAGCTTGTCGAAGTCGTGGGAGGCGAAACCGACCGAGCCTTTCACGAATACTTTCGGCCACCAATCGGACTTAGAGGCCCCGAGCGAGGCGGCAAGCGCATTGACCTGCCGTTCTGCCGCACGTACATCCGGACGGCGTAGCAACAGGTTTGCCGGTAGCCCTACACCGACCGGCTCGATATATTCCGGCAAGGAAGCGTCTGTCTCCATGATCTTTTGCAGATCGGAAGGGTACAGGCCTAACAGGATCGCCAAGGAGTTTGCGTATTGGATGATACCGGCCTCCAGCATCGGTAGGGAGGCTTTCGTGCTGTAGTATACGGATTGCGCCTGCGCTACGTCCAGTTTAGAGACTAGCCCGGTCTCATACCGTTTCTGGGTGATCTGTACGACCGTCTGTTGGGAGCGGCAGTTCTGTTGCGCTACCTTTACCTCTTGTTGCAGTTCCCTCATATTGATGTAGGAGGAGGCTACTTGAGCGCAAAGGGAGACCATGGCGGCGTTGTATTCCTCTTTCGAGGCGGCGAAATTCTCTTTCTCCGCTTTCACCCGGTTCCGGATACTCCCGAATACGTCCACCTCCCAGTTCATATCTACGGTAGCGCTGGAATATTGGGTGATCGCCTTGGGTACCTGATTGATATTGCCGCTACTTTGTTGCCGTGTCCATCCGGCGGAAAGCCCTAGGGTGGGCGAGTAGCTTCCTTGTGCCGACCGCAGGTTGGCTTTTGCCATGGCGATCCTGTCCATCGCCATTTGCACGGAATAGTTTTGTTTCACGGCTACTTCTATCAGCGAGTCCAGCAACGGGTCCTTAAAATTCCTCCACCAATTATCTTCTACGGGAAGTGTCTGCTGGAAATCACTTCCTTCCTCAGACCATGACCCGGGTAGGGCACGGTCTAAATACGTATGCTCTGTCTGCGCCATTACCCCGATCGGTACCAGCAAGCACAACAAAGCATAACATGTCAGGCGTAAATGTTTGTGCATAAATATATATGTTTAGATTTAGCTTTTAGCAAAACAGTTAAGGGTGGGAAATGTTTGTATCTTTGTCTATTTATATATCCTAAAAACTGAAACGTATGGAAAATGGCAAGATCGTTATTTATCGGACAGCCGATGGTGAGACTTCAATTGACGTGAAATTGGAGAATGATACAGTATGGCTTACGCAAGCGCAGATGGCGGAGCTTTTTCAAAAGGATCAATCGGTAATAGCTCGGCATATCAGAAATGTTTTTAAAGAAGGTGAACTTGAGGAAATGAGTAATATGCAAATTTTGCATAATACTTTTTCCAAGTACAAGCCTACTGGGGTTTATAGTCTTGATGTCATTATCTCAGTCGGCTATCGTGTCAAGTCTAAGCGTGGTACGCAATTCCGTATCTGGGCAAATAAAATCCTAAAAGAATACCTTGTCAAAGGTTACGCTGTCAATAAACAACTGACCCAACAAAAATACGACGAACTGAAGCTGCTTGTACAAGTCCTCGGTCGTACAGTTAAGAGTCAGGAGGTTCTTTCCTCAGATGAAAGCCGTACGTTACTAGATGTGGTTGTAGACTATACCTATGCCTTAGATACACTGGATAAGTATGACTATCAGCAATTGGATATTCATTCGACGACAAATGAGCAACGGTTTAAGGCTACCTATGAAAATGCGATGTTGGCTATCCAAGGATTGAAAAGTAAATTTGGTGGAAGTAATTTATTCGGAAACGAGAAAGACGGTTCTTTCAAAAGCTCTATCGGACAGATTTAAGCGTATAGCCGCAACGCTTTTCTTGTGGTTTCTCGATAATAATGGAATCTTATATAATCCGGATGGGACGAAACGTATCGCTGATAATACATTGGTCGCTTTAACCTTGATGATAGCGGAAAGCCGGACGGAGGAAAAAGATATGATGGTGAAAGTTGTGGTGAATTTGATTAATAAGGAGAATTGGTGAAATAAAGGATTATTGTAAAGAGTGATTGTATGGATATCTTATTGGTTATACTAGGCGTTATCTGTTTGTTGGTGGGATTGGCGGGGTGTTTTTTGCCGATCTTGCCGGGGCCGCCGGTGGCGTATTTGGCTTTGTGGCTGTTGCATTTTACGGGCTATGCGGAATTTACGGTTACGGAGTTGGTCGTGTGGGGATTGCTGGTCGTGTTGGCACAGGCGATGGACTATGTTACGCCCATGCTGGGGACTAAGTATAGCGGAGGGTCCAAGTGGGGAAATTGGGGATGTGCCGTGGGAACCGTGGCCGGTATGTTCGTGTTTCCGCCTTGGGGGATCTTACTGGGTCCTTTCGTGGGGGCTTTCGTGGGGGAACTTTTGGGAGGCAAGGCGTCCGGGGATGCGTTGAAGGCTGGTTTCGGGGCGTTCGCTGGTTTTTTATTGAGTGTCGTGCTGAAGGTTACCCTTTGCGGCTATTTTATTTATAGCTTTGTGAGAGGGATAATTAATTGAAGATGGTAATTAATAAAGTAAGATATGTTTGAGAAAATTGTAGTGGTAGATTCTACCGGGTTGAATACATGGGGAGTGGAGCGTTTGAAGGAGCTTGGAAAAGAGGTTGTTTTTTATACTGGCATTCCGGAAACGGATGAGGAGATTGTGAACCGGATCGGGGACGCAGATTGTGTGCTCGTCTCTTATAATACACAGATCCGGAGGAACGTGATCGAGGCTTGCCCGAATATCAAATACATCGGGATGTGCTGTACCCTCTATAGCGAGTCTAGCGCGAATGTGGATATAGCCGCCGCACGTGAGCGGGGGATAACGGTCTTGGGTATCCGCGACTATGGCGATGAGGGAGTCGTGGAGTATGTCATTAGCGAGCTGGTCCGTTTGTTGCATGGTTTCGGCGGGAAACAGTGGAGACATAAGGCGTATGAGCTGGGCGGGCAAAAAGTAGGCATCGTGGGATTGGGTCGCACCGGGAGAATGATCGCTGACGCTCTTCGTTTCTTGGGGGCGGAGGTTCATTATTTCAGCCGTACCCGTAAGCTGGATGCCGAGGCCGCCGGTATCGCTTACCTGCCTTTGCGGGAGTTGCTGCCGGAGGTGGATATTTTATGTACTTGCTTACCTCGTAATACGATTCTTCTGGGGGCGGGTGAGTTTCGTTTGTTCGGTAATCTGAAGATATTGATCAATACGTCGGTAGGGCCTACTTTCCGTGTCCCGGATTTACAACGTTGGCTTAGCGCCCATAAGCGGAATTTCTTCTTATGCGATGAGGTAGGTATTGGGAATTATGCGGATACCTTGACGCAATTCGATAATGTCATATATACCCCGAAAGTCTCCGGCCACTCGGAGCAATGTATGGAGCGATTGTCGCAAAAGGTAATAGCGAATATCGAAAGCTATCAGAATTGATATATCCAGTTGTAGAGACGGGGCACGCCCCGTCTCACCACCGTCTGATAGTAATTTAGAATACCATTTTGCCGGGATGAGACGGGGCACGCCCTGTCTCTACAACTGGGGATAGTATTGATAGGGGATAAGCCCTATCAACCTTCTTTCTCGATCTGCTCCTGAACGATAGCGTCTACGACAGCTACGGTAGTCAGGTTCACGATATCACGGGTAGAGCTTTCTACGTCGGTGAAGTGGATCGGTTTGTTCAATCCCATCTGGATCGGGCCGATCGTCTCGGTGATACCCAGCGTATCCAATAGCTTATATGCGCTGTTGGCGGAGCTTAGGTTCGGGAAGATCAAGGTATTCACGTCTTGTCCTTTCAGCTTGTTGAACGGGTACATATCGTCGCGCAGCTTCTTGTCGAGGGCGAAGTTTACTTGCATCTCTCCGTCTACCACCATGTCTGGGTATGTCTTATGCAAGAAGTCGATCGCCTCGTGTACTTTCAGCGGACTGCCCTGCTTGTCGGAACCGAAGTTCGAGTAAGACAACATCGCCATCACCGGCTCGTGAGCGAAGAACTTCACGGCGTCGTGCGTCAGGCGGGCGATATCGATCAATACCTCGGCCGACGGATGACGGTTGATCAACGTATCGGCCATAAAGAACGTACCCTTCTTGCACGTCAGGATGTTCAAGGCGCCGAAATGCTTGTAGCTCGGACGGATACCGATGATCTGCTCCGCCATCTTGGTAACCTCCGAGTAGCGGCTGTATACACCCGTCACGAAAGCGTCGGCGTCGCCGGTAGCCACCATCATCATACCAAAGGCGTTACGGTCTACCATCTTCTCGCAAGCCTCCGAGTAGGTCACGCCCTCGCGCGCCTTCTTGTCGGTAAGGATACGGGCGTAGCGGTGGCGGCGTTCCGTCTCACGGTCGTGGCGGAGGTTGACGATCTCGATACCGTCCAGACTGATATTCTCCTCGGCGGCGATCTTGGCCAGACGCTCCTCGTTACCCAGCAAGATCGGGAAACAGATACCTTCCGCTTTCGCCTCGGCGGCGGCTTTCAGCATATTCACGTGGTTCGCCTCCGCGAATACCACCCGTTTCGGGTTCGCTTTCGCCATATCGGTGAACGAGCGCAAGAGTTTATTATCGTACCCCATCATCTCACGCAAATGGTTGGCGTAGCCCTCCCAGTCGGTGATCGTCTTGCGAGACACGCCCGAGTCGATAGCGGCTTTCGCCACGGCGCAAGATACACGGGTCAGCAAGCGGGGATCGAGCGCTTTCGGAAGGATATAGTCGCGTCCGAAAGTGGTTCGTTTCAGCTTATAGGCGGCGTTCACCACGTCGGGGACAGGCTCCTTGGCAAGGTCGGCGATGGCGTAGACGGCGGCCCGCTTCATCTCCTCGTTGATCGCCTTGGCGTGCGTATCCAAGGCGCCGCGGAAGATATAAGGGAATCCCAGCACGTTGTTGATCTGGTTCGGATAGTCGGAACGTCCGGTAGCGAAGATGATATCGTCCCGCGAGGCCATCGCATCGGCGTAGGAGATCTCCGGGTTCGGGTTCGCCAAGGCGAATACGATCGGGTCGGCGTTCATGCTACGTACCATCTCCTTGGTCAATACGTTCGCCACGGAGAGGCCCAAGAATACGTCGGCTCCCACCACGGCCTCCTGCAAGGTCTTGATCGGACGGTCGGTAGCGAACTCCCGCTTGGCGGCGTTCAAGTCCGGGCGGCTGGTAGAGATGACGCCCTTGCTGTCGCACATGACGATATTCTCCTTGCGCGCTCCCAGCATCACGTACAGTCTCGTACATGAGATAGAGGCGGCTCCGGCGCCGTTCACCACGATCTTCACGTCCTCGATCTTCTTGCCAGCGATCTCCAAGGCGTTGATCAGCCCGGCGCCGGAGATGATAGCCGTACCATGCTGGTCATCGTGCATGACGGGGATATCCAGCTCGTTCTTCAAGCGAGTCTCGATCTCGAAACACTCCGGTGCCTTGATATCCTCCAAGTTGATTCCTCCGAACGTGGGCGAGATCGCCTTCACGGTCTGGATAAACTTCTCCGGATCTTTCTCGTTTACCTCGATATCGAATACGTCGATGCCTGCGAATATCTTGAATAGCAATCCCTTGCCTTCCATCACCGGCTTACCGGCCAAGGGGCCTATATCGCCCAGCCCGAGTACGGCGGTACCGTTGGAGATTACGGCTACCAAATTACCTTTCGCCGTATATTCGTACGCGTCCAGCGGATTCTTCTCGATTTCCAGACACGGCTCGGCTACGCCCGGCGAATAAGCCAGGGATAAATCCGTTTGCGTGCTATGAGGCTTTGTCGGGATAACCTCGATTTTACCCGGTTTGCCCTCGGCATGGTACCGAAGGGCCTCCTCTTTTGTAATCTTTGCCATAGGTATGTTTATTAATTATGTTGTTCCTATTTAAAACCACCGCAAAAGTAACAAATTATTATGAGTTGGCTAGGTTTTGCTTACAAATAGTTTTTGGGAAAGCGTGAATAGTAATCCGATTCCCGCTTGTCGGAGTGAAAGTTTATTGTTACATTTGGGTGTTTAATAACTAGGGTCTCTATCCAAGAGAGGCCCATAATCTGAATGATAGTATGGCAGAACCTAAGAAAAGAAGTATCACCGGTAAGCTGGTGGAGAACAAGTTGACGGCGCGCACGGACGATTTCACGTTCAACGTCACTTACGTACAAAGTCGTTCGATCGGCGACTTATGCAAGCTGGCCGCCGCTCGGCTCGGTACGAAATATTCGGCCTCGGAGATTGAAGGTATTTACAGTGAGATCAAGGGTGTGGCCGAGGAGGAGCTGTACTCGGGCAGTACCGTGGAGTTCGGTTTCACGACGAACAGCTTGGGCGTGGAGGGCTCGTTCATCGGCCCGAAGGCGCAGTTCGACCCGGCGCGCAACAAGGTCGTGCTCCGTTCCACGCCCACGGCGGAGATTCGTTCGAAGCTGACGGACATCAGCGTGATCGTCAGCCACGTGGAGGAGGGGCTGCCTACGATCATCAGCGTGACGGACGTAGCGTCCGGTGCCGTGAATACGAAACTGACCCCGGGCGGAGGATTGACCGGCAGCGGGCAACGTATCAAGATCGCCGGCGAGACGGGAGATGCCGTGGGCTTCTTCTTCGTGAAGGACGGCTCCCAAACGTCGGTAGCCGTGCCGATGACCTCCGTGTTGCGCAACGATCCGTCGGCCTTCTCGCTTATCATCCCCGCCTTGGAGGATGGCACGTATTACTTGGAGGTGGCTACTCGCTCGAGTGGCAACAGTAAAGTCTTTTTGAAGGAAGTACGCCGGAATCGCTTCCCTTATCCATTAACCGTGGGCGGAGGTGATGGAGATAGCGAAAGCCCCGATGAGGTTTAACTTTTATTCCGGGTGTCGGAAGTTCTCGTTTCCGACACCCGGAAGCTTTCGTTTCCGATACCCGGAAGCTCTCGTTTCCGATACATGGAAACGTCCGTTTCCGGCACCCGGAAATGACAACTTGCTTCCTTCCCGCATCCTCTCCTCCTTTCTAAAGGTCTTTCCTGAGATTTTTCCCTACCTTTGGCCTCCATAAAACAAGATTACCATCATGGCATTGAAACTTATCCATACGGTCGACTGGCATCCGGGCCGGGCCTTTTTCGGCTCCGACCGGGAATCTCCGGACGAGATATAAGCCGGGATGGATGGATGATTGCGGGAGAGGTAGGCGCTGTTCTCGCGGGACTACGGTGATAGACGGCTTTATTTCTTCCTCCCGTGTTAACATTATTATTTATTATTAAGACTATCGTTGATTTTCATTGACTGTTTAATAAATATTCATACCTTTGGTCTCATAATTTACCGTAGTCCCGCGAGGACTTATAAATTTGAAGAATGATGAAGCACCTACTTTACATATTCTTGGTTTTGGCGGCTTTGTTCGCAGCGATCTATTTACTGCCCGAGCGCTCCCCCTTATTTGAGTATTACAGGCTGAGGCCTATTTTTGAGATCTCCTCTATCCTGCTGCTAATCGTTGTCTTATACCTGTACCGGCGGGAGAAGAGGCAAGTCAAGATGATCTTCTCCCGTTTGTCTCAAAAGAATTTCTTCTTGGATTTGGCCATACAGTGTGGAGGCATATACATCTGGGAATTCAAGGATGAGGAGTTCTTTTTCAAGTATCCTGTCGGTGACCAGCCGTCGCGAATCGAGTTGGAGGAGATGTGGAAATTGATACATCCCGATGATCTCATCGCTTTCAAGCTGCAGAGGCAATCCTTATGGAAGGCGGACAAGGAGGTATTCCAATGCCGTGCCCGCTTCGCCGGATCTGATTATGAATGGTGGGAATTCCGCTTTAGCGCCATGCCTGCGTTAGATAATGCGGAGGGAGGCAAAGACGTGAGTGGTATACTTATCAATATCAATGACATGAAGAAACGGGAAAAAGAGCTTATCCTCATGAGGGGATATGAGCAAAAGTTCTTGGCGAACATGAGCCATGAGATACGTACGCCGCTGAACTCTATCGTAGGCTTCTCGAACCTGCTGGCCTCGGAGAAGGACTTAGACGAGGCCGACAAGCAGCTGTTTGCCAAGACGATCAATCAGAGCTGCGATCTGCTGTTGGTGCTCATCAATGATATTCTGGAGGTTTCGAGACTTCAATCGGGACAAATGAAATTCGAGAAAGAGAGCTGCTCCGTCAAGGAGTTGGTGGACGACCTTTACCTCGCCCATCAGTTATTGGTCCCCGCCCACCTACGATTCTCGAAAGAGGCGGAGGGGGATTTGTTTATCTATACGGATAAAAAGAGACTTTCTCAAGTTATAACCAATTTCTTGACAAACGCTTGTAAATTCACGAATAGCGGATATATAAAGTTGGGATTTAAGCATCTGAGGGGCACGGATGAGGCGGCGATATTTGTCGAGGACTCCGGGATCGGTCTATCGGAGGAGGAACAAGAGAAGGTGTTCAGCCGTTTTTTCAAGCAAGATGAATTCAGCCAAGGGGCCGGTCTAGGGTTGTCTATCTGCCAAGGAATCGTACAAAACTTGGGGGGACGGATAGCGCTGAGTTCTAAGCAGGGAGAAGGAAGCCGCTTCTCGGTCGTGCTGCCGGTATATAAGGGGGGATAGTGGAGCGGGAAGCGGATGTCTTGCCGACCCCGGACGGGATTCTCATTTTATTCCTCTTTTTGCTCGATTTTTGTGGATTTACCTCTTTGGGTTATAATGACGATAATTCCATTGCTAGCTTTAGGCCCCCATATGGCAGCGTCTGATCCTTTTAGTAAAAATATTTCTTCTATGTCGTTAACAGGGTAATCTAGGATGTCGAAATCGATAAAAGGCGTGTCATCGATCACGACTAGGGGTTTCCCTTCATTTTTTGATCTAAAGGAAGTTATCGCGTCACGGAGTACCGGATAATATTTTTGCTTAACGTCATCGAAGATAAATTTAACCCCGCTAAAGCGAGATAATAACGATTTCATCTCATTTATATGCCACCGTTCTATATCTTGGGAGCTATAAATACGGCTGGAAGCTTGGACGGGCGAATAGAGTCCTTGATTCTGTTTGTCTTTCTTGAATGCCTTGATTTCTACATTCTCCAACTCGATGGTCTTCCATATATCATCATCTGGCCTTTTATCAGGTTCCGATTGTTCCTGGTCGATTGTTAAAGTCTTGGCCAAAGTATCCAATACGAGATTCTTCCGTATGGAGTCGGTTCCCGGATCGTTCATGATAGGAAGTAGCCTTATCTTGAAGTCCGGAGGCAAAGATTGGAGTGATGAGATATTTTCTAGCTTGAAAAACGGTCGCCCGGAAAGTAGATCGCCATTACTATCTACTAAAAGAAAACTAGACAGTCCGGTCTTGATGTTTTTTTTCTCGAATACGATCCATCTCCTTGAGAAATCCCAAATGTCTTTATAAACGATGGAGTCTTCGGATTGTAACAGTATATATAAAGTGTCTTTAAATTGCAAATGCTCTGGTTTTAAGGCGGAGACTAATATTTGGTCTTCCTTGAAATGTACTTTTATCCCTATTGACAGGGTTGCGGCAGGTAATATAAAGCTTTTTTCTATACCTTCTGTGCTTTTACAGTTCAGATAATAGGTCCTTCCTTCATTTGGGTAAATATTGAAATATCCTAATCCGTTATATAAGGATTTTACGTTTTGTACAATATTACCTCTGTCATCCACGATCTCTCCTGAGATATCTAATGTTTTACCATCTCTGCTTTCTGCCTTGAATGCGACTACGCAGGCGGTATTTAATATCAATCGGCCCCCTTCCGGATAGAATGAGACTGTGTAAGCCTCATTTCCCTCCTTGATATCCGGATTTGATGCGGTCGATTTATCCCCGTGAAGCAATGGGAGAAAGAAAACTAGAACGTTTAATATCAGATGGTACATGATTTTTATTTAGTTTTTTTATTGTAAACTATGTCATTGCCTTTAGGAAATCTATGATATCCGTTGCTATGGGAAAAACGGTTGATGATCATTCTTCGCTCTAAATGTAACAAAAGAATTTATAAACTTAGGACTAAAATACATATATTATGATGTATATTGCTGAAATAGACCTGAAAAAGAAGAAACGACAACTTATTCCCTTGACGCGGATATGTCTCTTTGGCTATGTTGACGGCAAAAGAAAGAACCTAGAAAAAAATTGTACCTTTGCTTTTATAAATATGACAATATATGGCATTGAAACTTATCCATACGGCCGACTGGCATCTGGGCCAGACCTTTTTCGGCTACGACCGGGAGGCGGAGCACGACGCTTTCCTCGGTTTTCTGACAAATCTTTTGGTGGAGCGTGAGACGGATGTCCTGTTGATCGCCGGCGACGTGTTCGACGTGACGAACCCTTCCGCCGGGGCGCAACGTCGTTTCTATCGTTTCCTGAAAGAGGCGAATCGCCGGAATCCGGGCTTGCAGATCGTGATCATCGCCGGCAATCATGACTCCGCGATCCGTCTGGAAGCCCCGAATCCCTTGCTGGAGGAATTGAATACCTCGATTGTCGGTATCGTGGGGAGGACGGATTCCGGGGAGATCGACCTCGCCTCGCTCGTCGTCCCTTTAAGGAACCGGGCGGGAGAACGGGAGGCGCTTTGCCTGGCGGTGCCTTTCCTCCGCCAAGGAGATTACCCGGCGGCGCCCGAGGGAGAGCTTGATTCGTATGTGGCGGGCATCGGCCGGATGTACCGGCGGCTCTATGCCTATGCGGATGCCCGGAGGAACCCCGGCGAGGCGATCGTAGCCTTGGGACACCTCCACGCTACCGGAGCCGAGTTGTCGGACGACGACCGGAGCGAGCGCGCCATCATGGGAGGTCTGGAGTCCGTATCCGCGGATACCTTCGACGCCGGGATCGCTTATACGGCGCTGGGGCATATCCATAAGGCGCAACGGATCGGCGGGCGCGAGGCGGTACGTTACGCCGGAAGCCCGCTTCCCATGTCGTTCTCGGAGAAGAATTACCGGCATCAAGTGATAGCCGTAGCGGTCGAGGAGGGGAAGGTCGCTGGTATCGAGGCGATCGAGATCCCAAGAGTCGCGGACTTGCTGCGTATACCGGACAGCCCGTTACCACCGGAGGAGGTCTTGCGATGCCTTGCCGGGCTTCCGGAGCCGGAGGAGGGCAGGGAGGACGAGAGCCGCTGGCCTTACGTGGAGATACGGGTCCTGCTGACGGAGCCGGACCCTACGTTCCGCCATCGGGTAGAGGAGGCGTTGGTTGGGAAGGCGGTCCGCCTCACCTCCATCGTTCCTTCGTATCCCCGGCGGGAAGGGGAGGCGGAGGAGAGGGCCTTATCGTATAATGATTTGCAAAAGATAGCCCCGCTGGATATGCTGAGACATACGTTTGCCGTGAAATACGGAGGCGAGTTGCCCGAGGAGATAGAGACATTGTTTAATGAGGTGATGAGGGAGGTTTCTTTATGAGAGTGCTGGCGATCAGAGGACGCAATCTGGCGTCGCTGGAAGGAGAGTTTTCCATTGATTTTACGGAAGAGCCTTTGGCTTCGGCGGGTATCTTCGCTATATCCGGGCCTACCGGGGCGGGAAAATCCACGTTGCTGGATGCCATGTGCCTCGCCCTTTTCTCCCGTACGCCGCGAACGGAGCTGGCGAAGGAGAATAACGTGCGGCTGAGGGACGTGCAAGAGGAGGTGTTGCCGCAAAGCGACCCCCGCTTCCTCTTGCGCCGCGGGACGGCCTCGGGCTACGCCGAGGTGGATTTCGTGGCGCTGAACGGGTGTCGGTATCGCGCCCGCTGGTCCGTATCCCGGGCCCGGGAGAAGGAGAGCGGACGTTTGCAGGCCGCCCGCCTTACATTATATAATATAGATGCCGGGAAAGAGGAGCCGGGAACCAACAAGGACCTGCAAGCCCGTATCATCGAGCTGATCGGCCTGACTTTCGATCAGTTCACCCGCTCGGTACTCTTGGCCCAGAACGATTTCTCTACCTTCCTAAAAGCGGAGCAGGGCGAGAAGGCCTCCTTGCTGGAAAAACTGACCGGTACGGAGCAATACTCGGAGATCTCCCGCCGGATCTTCGCCAAGAACACCGAGGCGAAGGAGGCCTACGAGCAGCTATACGCCCGCGTACAAGGCATAGAGCTTCTATCGGAGGAGGAGGTGGAAGCCTCCCAAACCCGCCTTTCGGCCTTGGAGGTGGAGCTGGCCCGTCTGGAGAAGGCGAAGGTCGAGCGGCAAAGCCTGCGGGAGGCCGTGAAAGCGGCCGAGGTCCAGATCGCCTCGAAGGAAAAACAGCGGGAGGAGAACGCCCGTTTCTTGGAACGGGCGTTGGCATCGCTGGAAACCTCAAGGAAGGAGTATGAGCAAGGAGAGGTGCGATTGGCGAGGACGGATGAGGAATCAAAGAGTTTGCGACTGGAATTGCAACAGGCCCGGAAACTGGACGTGCAACTGGAATCGGCCTTGAAAGCCCGCTCCGAGGCCGATGAACGGATGAAAGACTTCTCCCGGCGGAAGCAGGAGGCGGAAGAGAAACTCCGGAAGGTGGAAGAGCGGCAGAAGAAAGCCTCGGAGGAATGGGACAAGCAGACGTCGTGGCGTGAACGTTACCGGAGCAAGGAGGGGATCGCCGAGCAACTGTCGGCCTTATTGATCCATCTGAATACCTGCCTCACGGCTCGCCGGGCGGTCGAGCGGTCGGACAAGGCCTTGCTAGCCATCCGGCAGAAAATCCAGCGGTTGGAGGTTCGGAGGCAATCCTTGCGGCGGGAAGCGGAGGCACACGCCAAGGAACAGGTAAAGATCGAGGAAGAGCGGAAGTCCGTATCGCTTGCCCTCAAGGAATTGGAACCGGAGGCTTTGGACTGGTCGATCGAGACCTGCCGTACGGAACGGGAGCGTTTATTGCTGGAGCAAGCCCAGTTCGTGACGACTGGCGATATCAAAAGCCTGCGGGACAAGCTGACCGCCGGAACGCCTTGTCCGGTCTGCGGAAGCCTTGAGCATCCTTTCGCCTCTCACGAGGCGCATGAGCGTCTGTTGGCCTTGGCGGATCGCATCTCGGAAGCTACCCTGCGCCTCAAGCGGCTTCTCGACCGGAAAGAACGGCAGGAGGCCTGCGGGAAACAACTCGCCGCCCTGCAACAGAAAGAACTGGAGCTGCATAAACAACTCGCCGCGGACGAGAACGCACGGACGGAATTAAGGAACCAGCTACAATCCCTGTCCGAGCAAATCGACCGGGAAGAACTGGATAAGCGGGAGCAGCAGGAGAAGCTGTCCCAATCCCTATCCGCCGCCAACGCCCTGTTCGGGAACGACGCATGGCAGACGGGCTGGAACAAGGACCCGGAAAGCTTCCGGGAGACCTTGACGGATTTCGCCCGGCAGTGGCAAGCCAACGGGGAACGCTTGCGGGAATTGGAACGGGAGCGGAGCGCCTATCAAGCGGAACGGGAGTCGTACGAGGCTTTCCTCCCTCCCTTGCGCAAGCAGTACGAAGACGCCGCAAAAGCCTACGACGAGAAGAATCAATCCTATACCCGCTTGCGTTCGGAGCGGAATCTCCTGCTGGGAGGCCAGCCCGCCGACCAGGTGGAACGTACCTTCCACGAACGGGTGGAAGCCTTGAAGAGCCATTTGAAGCAGCTGCAAGAGAGTACGACGAAGCACGCCGGCGAGGTGGAGCAATACCGGGGGATTACGGAACAGATCAAGAAGGATCTGGTGGAGACTTCCGGCCTTCTTTCCGCACGCCGGCAAGAACTGGATAACTGGTTGGCCGCCTACCAAGAGACCTACGAAGGCAAGACGCTGGAGGAATCCCTGTCGGAAATGACGGCCCAAAAGTCTGAATGTAGTTTCCGTCTGCGTACGCACGAGGAGAATAAGCGGAAGATAGCCGGCTTCCAGCAAGAGCTCTCGGAGCGGAGGGCGATGAGCGAGCGTTGGGCGAAGCTGAATGAATTGGCAGGCTCGGCGGATGGCGCCAAGTTCCGTAGGATCGCCCAAGGCTACACCTTGGATGTCTTGTTGAGTTACGCAAATGTGCAATTGCGGCAACTATCTCGGCGTTACCGATTGGAGCGTGTGCCGGATACCTTGGCCTTGCAGGTGATCGACCAGGATATGTGCGATGAGATCCGTACCGTGCATAGCCTTTCCGGAGGGGAGTCTTTCTTGGTCTCGCTGGCCTTGGCGCTAGGCTTGTCCTCGCTCTCCTCGAACCGGATGAAGGTTGAGAGCTTGTTTATCGATGAGGGCTTCGGCTCTTTGGATGCGGAGACATTGCGGGTCGCTATGGATGCCTTGGAGAGCCTGCGTACGCAAGGGCGCAAGATCGGCGTTATCTCGCACGTACAGGAAATGACGGAACGTATTCCCGTGCAGATTCGGGTGAACCGGGCGGGAAACGGACGGAGTTATCTGGAAGTCATATAGCTTTACCAGCCATTGTGATGGATCTGTTGGACGTTGTATTTGTTTTTGGGAGTCTCTTTCTGCATGGGGTATCCAACAGGTATGACGTTCAACGGCATGATATGATCCGGTAGCCGAAGCTCTTTCCGAACGATCTCAATCCGGTCCGGATAGGGGTAAACAGCCGTCCATACGGCTCCCAATCCCATGGATTCGGCGGCAAGTAGCAGGTTTTGCGAGGCGGCGGAACAATCCAGAAACCAAGCGTTGGAGGATTTGATCGTATCGCCGCAAACGACGATCGCTTGCCTTGTCTCTTTCAGCATCCGGGCGAAGGGAAGGCCTTCGGCCATCGTATCCAAGGCTTTCCAGTCGGTTACGATAATGAATTCCCAAGGTCGCCTGTCACGGGAGGAAGGGGCGGCCATTCCGGCTCGTATCAGTTTGTCTATCTTTTCCTTTTCTACCGGGCGATCTTTGTACTTACGTACGCTTTTGCGGTTGAGTATCGTTTCCAAGGTCTGGTTTTCCGGTTCCTGCCGTTGGCTTTCCGTAGAGGAGCAGCCCATGAGGAAAACGGTGATCAAGAAGAAAAGACAGATTCTCATAAAGACGGGTTTATATGGATTTATAACGGATTATTTGCTTAATATCAACGTAGAAGGCATCTTCTGCAAGGCTTCTTTCCGGTGCTCGGAGACATCGTTCCATGTCTTATAACTGATCAGCATGAAGTTGAAGCCGTTGAAAGACTGGGGTGTAAGGTCTTTCTCTCGTAGAAGCGTGGTCTGCTTCACGTCTTCCGTGAATCGCAGGATTCCTTCCTTGATCACCTCGTTCCCCGGGGTCGTACTGCTGGATTTATCAAGTACGCTGGCCGAGCCGTGTGTAGACTTCAATAAGGTCTGGGCGTATCCCAACAGGAATAAATCCTCCTCGGAGTCGATGACCACGATCACGTTCGATGCCTTGACGAAATTCCGGTTCACGAATACACCTACCGGGCAATTGCTTTGCTCGATAAACATCTTCGTCTTGTCTTTCAATAAGGCACCCGGATAAAACCAGGATTCCGGAGCCTTGAAGCGTTTGAAATAACGGTTGTAGAACGAGGCCCGGTAATGGCTTGCCGCTATATCGTCCGGTGTGTTGCTCATCGATATCCCGGAACCGACCAAAAGGAAATCGTACCCCTCATTGTTTACGATGCTACAAATATCCACTCCGGCGTTGTTCGATACCTCGTAGCGGGTCTGTATCTGAATGCCCAGCTTCTTGGCCCCGTAAAGGATCGGGCCGAAGCTGACTTCCTCGAAATTATCCGTGTGTAGCGGGTTTACATCCGAGCCAACCGTCAAATGCAGTGCCGTCAGCTCCAGTTTGTTTTTGCCTTGGGCGAACATCTGGTAGGCTACGTCCAGCATGATCTGTCCATTTCCGGCTCGTCCGAAGGACAACAGTACCTTGAATATCCCCTCCAATGGCATTCTCTCTTTTTGCTCCATCAGCTTGTCATGCGTCCGGTAACAGAATTTGATGAATGAGACCAACGGTGTTGTCATAAAGGTGGTGACCAGCGTCATTAGCACTAAGATCACGAATACAGAAGGTGTCAATATCCCCATCTCGTACCCGATCGTCAATACGACCAGCTCCATCAACCCGCGGGTGTTCATGAGTGCCCCTATGTATAGGCTATCCTTCCAGCTCTCACCCACGAATCGGGCGGAGAACATCGCTCCCCCAAACTTTCCCGCGATGGCCACGACTATGAAGATAAGGCATAGCCACCATAACTCAGGCTTGTTTAGAAGACCTATTTCCGTACGTAATCCGGTGGATACGAAGAATAAGGGAAGAAATAGCGCAAGGGATACATCCTCTACTTTCTCGGTCATGATCTTGCGGAATTTGACATTTCCCGGCATCACCACCCCTGCGATAAAAGCGCCGAACAAGGCATGCAATCCCAATATCTCAGTCAGATAAGCCGAGGTGATCAATAGCAAGAAGATGAAAGCGACCAGCCCCTTGTCGATTACCTCCTTGTTGTGGTAAATATGTCCGATCATCCGCAGGAATGGCCGCACCGCCAAAAACATAAACACTATGTAAAGGACTGAGAATAAAATGTTGTAAACGGCACTTAGCATCGAACCCGCTTGTGCGATCGCTATGACAACCGCTAGCAAGCACCATGCGGTGATATCCCCATTCGCTGCGCTTGCCAACGAGATGGTACCCAAATGTGTCTTGGTAAGTCCTTTCTCTTGGATAATACGTGCCAATACGGGAAAGGCGGTAATACTCATGGCGATACCTATAAACAAGGCGAAAGAGAGGAAAGGCGTACTCTTATCCGCATATTTGTCGTACACGAAATAGGCGGTCAGCATACCGAAAAAGAAGGGGACGATCGTACTGGTATGACTGATTAAGATCGTCTCTTTCAGCTTTTTCCTTACCTCGGAGATATTAAGTTCCATCCCGATAGCGAACATAAAGAGTATAAGTCCGAATTGACTCAGCATATTTATATTCACCAACGATTCCACAGGGAAAAGGAAGGCGGAAGCCTCCGGGAATAAATTGCCTAATACGGACGGCCCTAGCACGATTCCGGCAACGATCTCGCCGATGACGGTGGGTTGCCCGATCTTCTGGAATAACCAACCGAACAAACGGCACGTAAGCAATATCGTGATGATTTGTAAAAGCAGAATTCCTATGGAAGACTCGATATTATGTACTAATAATTGAGTAAATATGGTAAATCCCTCTTCTAAATTACTAGGTGCGTTTTGGATGGACGCAATCGAATTTTCCAGTTGCTGACTTTCTCCTTCTTTGGCGATAAAGTACATCAGCGAACCGAAAATGAGGATCATCATTAGGTAAAAGGCTATACTTTTTGTTCCTTTGCTCATCTTTGTACGGTTTACCGCGAATATAAGAAATATCCTAATATTATCAATGGGTATGTTTTTTTCTTTTATCTTTGCCGAGAACCAAATTATAATAAATCATGGAGTCTCTAAATCTGATAAAAAATGACCCGTGGCTGGCCCCTTATGAGGCGGCTATAGAAGGCCGGTATCAATACGTGATTGATAAAGAAAAGAGCCTGACGAATAATGGTAAACTAACCTTATCCGAGATGGCTTCCGGATATCTTTATTTTGGGTTACACAAAACCACGAAAGGCTGGGTGTTCCGTGAATGGGCGCCGAATGCTACCGCTATTTATTTGATTGGAACATTCAACGGATGGCAGAAAGATAATAAATACAAGCTTAAACGTAAGGCGAATGGCGTATGGGAGATCGCTTTGACCGATGCGCAGATGTATCATGAGGACTTGTTTAAGTTGCTGGTCGAGTGGGACGGCGGTAGCGGAGAACGTATTCCCGCATGGACTCGCCGGGTGGTGCAAGATGAGCAATCTAAGATATTCAGCGCTCAAGTATGGAACCCGGAGAAACCTTATAAATTCAAGAATAAACGGTTCAAACCTAAGAAGTCTCCCCTTTTGATCTACGAGTGCCATATCGGTATGAGCACCAACGAGGAGAAGGTGGGGACGTATAATGAATTCCGTCAAAATATATTGCCTCGTGTAGCGAAGGATGGTTATAACGCCATTCAGATCATGGCTATACAAGAACATCCCTATTATGGATCGTTCGGCTATCACGTAAGTAGCTTCTTCGCCGCCTCTTCCCGTTTCGGTACGCCGGACGAGTTGAAACAACTGATCGATGAGGCGCACGGGATGGGTCTCGCCGTGATCATGGACATCGTACATAGCCACGCCGTAAAGAACGAGGTGGAGGGATTAGGCCGCTTTGACGGTTCGTATGACCAATATTTCCTGAGTGGCGAACGCCGTGAGCATCCGGCATGGGATTCCCTGTGCTTCAATTATGGAAAGAACGAGGTGCTTCATTTCTTATTGTCGAATTGTAAGTTCTGGCTGGAGGAGTATAAGTTCGATGGTTTCCGTTTCGACGGCGTGACCTCCATGCTTTACTACAGCCATGGCTTGGGCGAGGCTTTCTGTAATTACGGCGATTATTTTAATGGCCACCAAGATGGCGACGCTATCGCTTATCTAACCTTGGCCAATAAATTGATCCATGAGGTGAATCCGGGCGCTATAACGATCGCCGAGGAGGTGAGTGGCATGCCGGGTTTGGCGGCTAAGATAGAGGATGGTGGTTATGGCTTTGATTATCGCATGGCTATGAACATCCCGGACTATTGGATCAAGACGATCAAGGAAAAGAAAGATGAGGATTGGCATCCGTCTTCGATCTGGTGGGAGACGACGAACCGTCGTGCCGATGAGAAGACGATCAGTTATGCCGAGAGCCACGATCAAGCCTTGGTGGGTGATAAGACGATCATCTTCCGCTTGATCGACGCCGATATGTATTGGCATATGCAAAAAGATGACCATAATTTCATGGTAGATAGAGGTATCGCCTTGCATAAGATGATCCGTTTGGTTACGGCTTCTACTATTAATGGCGGTTATCTGAACTTTATGGGAAATGAGTTCGGGCATCCGGAATGGATCGACTTCCCGAGGGAGGGCAATGGATGGTCTTATAAATACGCTCGCCGCCAATGGGATTTGGTGGACAACTTGGATTTGAAGTACCATTTCTTGGGCGATTTCGACCGTGAGATGTTGGAATTGATCGGGGATGTGAAGAATTTCCAAGATACCCCTATCCAGAAGGTTTGGGATAATGATGGCGATCAGATATTGGCTTATATGCGTAAAGACTTGGTTTTTGTGTTCAACTTTAGCCCGACGAAATCGTTCACGGATTACGGTTTCTTAGTTCCGAAGGGAGAATATGAGGTCGTATTGAACACCGACGCTATCCGTTTCGGGGGGTTTGGCTTGGCTGATGATACCATAAGGCATTTCACGCAATTTGATCCGTTATATAAGAAAGAAAAGAAAGAATGGCTGAAACTTTATATCCCGGCACGTAGCGCCGTCGTATTAAGGAAAGTGAAGGTCAAAAAGTAAAACTCTATACACAAAACACGTTATGTTATATCCATTTACATTTAAGCCGATCCTCAAGAAGGTGATTTGGGGCGGTTCAGATATCTGCCCGTTTAAGGGTATTACTCCGGTTGAGAATGGTGTAGGCGAGAGCTGGGAGCTTTCTCATGTTGAGGGAAATTATTCAATCGTCGATAATGGCGAGTTGGAAGGTAAGTCTTTGGATGAGTTGATCCGCTCTTATGGCAAGGAATTGCTGGGAGAGAAGGTGATGGAGAGATTCGGGACGACTTTCCCCTTGCTTATCAAGTTTATCGATGCCCGTGATAATTTATCTATTCAAGTTCACCCGGACGATGAGCTGGCGAAAAAGCGCCACAACTCTTTCGGTAAGACGGAGATGTGGTATGTGATCAAGGCAGAGAAAGGCGCTGGCTTGTATTCCGGTTTCTCTGAGCAAATCGACGCAGAGGAATACGTGAAACGGGTGGAGAACAATACGATCATGGATGTGCTTCAACGTTACGACGTAAATGAAGGTGATGTATTTTTCTTGCCGGCGGGACGTGTGCATGCGATCGGAGCGGGTTGTTTTATCGCCGAGATCCAGCAGACCAGTAATATCACGTATCGTATTTACGATTACAACCGTAAAGATGTGAACGGTAATGGCCGTGAGCTGCATACGGAATTGGCGAAAGACGCTATCGATTATACGTTGTATCCGGATTACCGTACTCACTACAAAGGTCATACGAATGCCACGGTAGAGTTGGCGGATTGCAAATATTTCACCACGAATCTTTTGGATCTGGATACGATTATGGTTCGTAATTTCTCGGAACTGGATTCTTTTGTCGTTTACATCTGTATGGCAGGCAAGGCTTCCATCCGTGATAATAAAGGAAACGAGATCTTTGTTCACCAAGGTCAAACTGTCTTGATCCCTGCGGATACGGAGGTAATAACCATCTCTCCGGCTCCGGGCGCTAAGTTCATGGAGACTTATATCGGTCAATAAGATCACTCACTAAAATAATAATGAAGGCGGGAACATGCTGTTTCCGCCTTTTTTATTATCTTTTTCGGCAAACGCAGTCCACCAGATGATCGTTGATAAATCCCGAAGCCTGTAGGTGGGCGTAACAAATTGTGGCTCCGAAGAATTTGAATCCTCGTTTCTTCATATCTTTGCTCATGGCTTCGGATTCGGGAGATGATACCGGAATCTCACTCAATGACTGAAAGGTGTTGATAATCGGTTTTTGGTTAGGAAAGAATGATAGGGTGTAATTATAAAAGCTACCGAACTCTTTCTGTATGGAGAGAAACTGCCTTGCGTTTGTGATTGTCGATTTAATTTTCTGACGGTTTTTCACAATTCCCTCAAACTGCATCAACCGTTCAACATCTTCATCGGTCATTTGCGCCACTCTTTCGATATCAAAATCACAAAATGCCTTGCGATATCCCTCACGCTTCCTAAGGATAGTTATCCAACTTAACCCGGCTTGAGAACTTTCCAGCACAAGAAACTCGAACAGTGTTTTATCGTCGGTCACCAACTTCCCCCACTCTTGATCATGGTATCTCATATACAACTCGTCAGTTCCGCACCAACCACAACGCCCGTTTATTATATTTTGCATAATTATGATATTTCTGTTTTCTTCGGATAGGGATAAAAAGACAATCCGTTATACATAAATCGATAAGTAGGGACATCAACGCCGAGCTTCTCCGCTTGACGAATTACATATCCTGTCAATGTTTCCAACTCTGTTTTTTTCCCGGCGAGAAAATCACTATGCATGGAAGTCGTGGAGCCGGCCGGCATCATCTTTTGCATCTCGATGGAAGTATAGACGATGTCATCGGGTAAACGGACTCCCATAGCCTCCGCTACGCTTTTTAATTCCGTACCCAAAGCGATGAACAGGTCGATATGTTGGGCTAGTACTTCATCAATGGGCTGGTTGAAGAAACTCGTAGCCGTAGCCGCCGTAGAGATCATGAAGAATTTCTTCCAGATGCGTAGGTCTATATCCGCTGGATTAAAAGCGTTTAACCGGGCATACATAAGTAATTTAAGCAACTCGGTTTGCTTATCTTTGTTTGCATCTTTGTTGCCGAAGAAAATACGTTCTTTCAAGGAGAATTTCTCGATAACACCCGGCTCTGTCAAGCGGGAACCGATGTAAACACATCCTTTCCAGACCTCTTGTTCGGGTAGTATATTATGGATTCGTTCTTCGATATCCAATCCGTTTAGCAAGGGGATGATAACGGTCTCAGGTCCGATAACAGGCTTTAGCTGCTGGATGTTTTCTTCTAGATCGTAACTTTTTGTACAACAGAAAAGGTAGTCTACCGGCCCTATCTCGGCGGGATTATCGGTGGCTAGTGCCGGAGCCGTATGGATTGTCCGGATGCCTAGTTGCATTTGTAAACCGTTTTCACGGATAGCCTTTAGATTTTCTCCACGGGCGATAAAAAAGATATCTGCTTTTATTGTTCCTTGATAGCGGGCGGCGACCATACCTCCGTAATAACCACCCACCGCACCGATACCAGAAAACGCTATTCTTAATTTAGCCATACTATTATATTCCTTTTATTTGCAAATATGAGAAAAAAAAGGCTCTCATTTATATCAGTTTCAGTTCTTTTAGTAAATCCGGAATGGATTGTTCGAAGTTCACGCCAAAGCGATAATCCGTTTGCGCCTTGAATGTTCGAAGAATACTTTCTGTCGTGAAGCGAACGGCTATTTCCGCAGATCTCTCCAAGTTGAAATTATTTAACAAACCGGACAGTAAAGCACTTGCGAAAACATCTCCCGTACCATGATAATAACCGGGTATTTTCTCTGTTAAAACATACTCTGTCGCATTTCGTTCCATATCGAAAGTGGCGGCTCCCAGTTCTTTCTCGTCGAAATAGACACCGGTCAAGACAACTTGCTTAGGGCCTAGCTGACTTAGTTTATGTAAAATACCATCGATATAAGCTTTGGTATAGGGACCTGCTTGGTAGGGTTCGCCCAACAATAATGCGGCCTCCGTCAGGTTCGGTACGATAATGTCCGCTTTTTCACAAAGGGATCTCATTCCTTTGGCGAATTTAGGGGTGAATATCTTGTATAGTTCTCCGTTATCGCCCATGACAGGATCGACTAGAATCAGGTTATCTTCCCGCTTGAAAAGGGAGAAGAACTCTTTTACGATATCTAATTGCTCGAAAGATCCAAGAAAGCCGCTGTAGACGGCGTCGAAACGGATATCCAATTCTTTCCAATGCTTCATGAACGGACGCATATCTTCCGTCAAGTCTCTATAAGTATAGCCGAGAATACCTCCTGTGTGTGTAGAAAGTATGGCCGTAGGTAAGGCGCTTGTCTCTATTCCTGCCGCCGAGAGGATCGGGAGGGCAACTGTCAATGAACATTTGCCAAATCCCGATAGGTCATGAATGGCGGCTACTCTTTTTTGTTGTTCCTTATTCATCTTGAATCGATTAAAATGTGATAGGAAAACAAGAGCGGATCGGGAAAGGTTTATTTTACTTTCCTAGAAATAGTTCCATGTCTTCGTCCACGCTACCTATTCCGGCGATCCCGAAATTATCGACCAATACTTTGGCTACATTCGGCGACAAGAACGCTGGCAATGTCGGTCCTAAGTGAATGTTTTTTACGCCTAGGTAGAGTAGGGCGAGTAATACGATTACCGCTTTTTGCTCGTACCATGCGATATTGTATGCGATAGGTAATTCATTGACATCATCCAGCCCGAAGATCTCTTTTAACTTGAGGGCGATCATCACCAATGAGTAACTGTCATTACATTGTCCGGCATCTAATACCCGTGGAATACCTCTGATCTCCCCCACAGGCAGTTTGTTGTAACGATATTTGGCACAACCGGCGGTTAATATGACGGTATCTTTCGGTAATTTCTCGGCGAATTCGGTATAGTAGCTACGGCTCTTCATTCTTCCGTCGCAACCTGCCATGACAAAGAATTTACGTATCGCTCCTGATTTTACGGCATCGATAACCTTGTCGGCTAATTGGAATACCTGCTCATGAGCGAATCCACCGATGATCTCCCCATGTTCGATTTCCGTTGGAGGGGCGCATTTCTTTGCGTGTTCGATTAACGCAGAGAAATCCTTAGAGCCTCCGGGCTTACGATCGGCGATATGTGGGAATCCTTCGAACCCGGTAGAGCCGGTCGTATAGACCCGATCGGCATAAGTGGCGGAAGAACGGGGAGGGACAAGGCAGTTGGTCGTAAACAGGATAACTCCGTTGAATGTCTCGAAATCAGATGTTTGTTTCCACCAGGCGCTACCGTAGTTTCCTACAAAATGCTTATACTTCTTGAAAGCCGGGTAATAATGTGCAGGAAGCATCTCGCTATGTGTATAGACATCTATGCCTGTACCTTCGGTTTGTTCCAGCAAGTCTTGAATGTCTCTCAAGTCGTGCCCACTGATAAGTATACCCGGGTTCTTTCCTACGCCGATATTCACTTTCGTAATTTCCGGGTTGCCATAGGTGGAAGTATTCGCTTTATCTAATAAGGCCATGGCTTTTACTCCGTATTCGCCGCAGGTGAGTACCCATCGGGTTAAATCGGCGACGGTCAGGTCCGATTGAGTCGTTGCGACCAAGGCGTCTTGGATAAAGGCATAGAGGCTGGTATCCTCGAAGCCTAGATTGTAAGCGTGTTCCACGTAGGCAGCCATACCTTTTACCCCATAAGTGAGTAATTCTCGTAGAGAGCGGATATCCTTGTTTTCTGTGGCGAGAATACCTACTTCTTTCGATTTGACCTCCATTTCCTCTACTTTGTCCGATTTCCAAGTCAGACAATCGCAGGTTAAGGATGGATGGATTCCCTGTCGATGTAGCTCGTCGAGAAGGTTCTCCCGTAGCTGATAGGCTTCTTTGATCTTTGATACGAATCTGGATGAATCGAAATTGGCGTTTGTGATGGTCATGAAAAGTCCGTCGACGATAAACTTATTGGCCGTGGATGATTCCACGCCTCGCTTGCGTAAAGTCGTTGTTAGTTTGGAGATTCCCTTCATTAAGTACATCAGTAAATCTTGTAATCCGGCCACTTCGGCGGTCTTACCACATACACCTTTTAATATACAGCCCTTTCCTTGGGCGGTTTCTTGACATTGATAACAGAACATAGCTTTTATTTTATAAGTTTATCGCGAATGTAGGGGATAGAAGATCGTTTAACCTGTAACAGTTGTTACACTCTTTGATTATTTTCTTTATCTTTATCCGCAAAAGGAAGTTTTATGAATCTGAGTTTGTGTCCTATTTGCGGAAAATTGTCTGAGGAAGAGCAAACCGCTCTTTTCAGTTCGTTGGATTATTCGACAAGGTCGTTTAAGAAAGGTGACTGGGTGGCTCGTCAGGGAGATGCCTTATCTTCGCTTTATCTATTGAGTAAAGGACGGGTAAAGACTGAGATGATCACCGAAAGCGGGACAATTCTGGAAGTGGAGACTTTATCGGCGCCTACTCCTTTGGCCTCCGCATTTTTGTTTGCGGAAAATAATCGCTTCCCGGTAGATGTTATCGCCTTGGAGGAATGCGAGATCATTTTAATACCTAAGAATGCGGTGATGCGTTTGCTGGCGACAAACGAGCATTTTCTTCAAAGCTATATGGCTTTTAACGCCAACCGGACACAATTTCTTTCTGAACGTCTTCAATTATTATCGATTAAGACCATTAAAGGTAAACTGGCTTACTATATACTTAAACGTATTCAAGGAGATCATTATAAGCAGGATCGTAATCAAACAGAGCTTTCGGAATATTTTGGAGTGGCCCGTCCTTCATTGGCCCGTAGTTTCTCGGAAATGATAGAGGAAGGGGCTATTTCCCGGGAAGGGAAAATAGTTGATATGAATAAGCTGAAAAGCTACGTGCTTTGAAAATCCATCTACGAATGTACTTGTTCTCGAAACAACTTCCTCTCTATATATGTTACTAGAGTAGATGATTTTTCATTCGACATGGTTATGATGATAAATGAATTAAATACAGGCTTGATTGAAGCTTTAAAAGAAAAACTTCCCCCTAAGACAAATTTGGCGAATCTGTTGATGGATACCCTTTATATTGGCAGAGAAGCCATTTATAGGCGCTTACGTGGCGAGGTTCCTTTCACCTTGGAAGAGGCAGCTCTTATCTCAAGGAAATTGGGTGTGTCATTGGATAAAATAGTAGGGGTTAGTTTTAGTGCCAATGCCGTGTTCGACTTGAATGTGGTAGATCACGATGATCCTTTTAATGCTTATTTTACGATCTTGTCTAGATATGTGAAGATCTTTAGGGCCTTTCAGGATGATCCTACTACGGCTTTGGGTACCTCTTCCAATACTATTCCTCAGATCCTTTATTTGAAGCATGACCTTTTGTCAAAGTTTCGTTTATTTAAGTGGATGTATCAGAATAAGCATATCCAATGCAATCATTTTGAGAATCTGAAGATACCGGAAAAACTGGTTGATACCCAAAGAGAATTTGTATCGTTGACACAGTATATCCATTCTACGGATTATATTTGGGATAATATGATCTTCCATCATTTGGTCAATGACATTAAATATTTCTCCGATATCCATCTTATTTCCTGTGAGGATATACAACGTATCAAAGAGGAGTTATTAGTGTTGGTGGATGAATTGGAAGAACTTGCCATGAGAGGAAAGACCGAGGCTGGCAATAGTGTACGAATTTATGTATCGCATATTAACTTTGAGGCTACGTATAGTTATCTGGAAACAAGTTCTTTGCAGTTAAGTATGATACGGGTTTACTCGATAAATTCTATTACGACACAGGATTCTGAGATGTTTAATAGCTTGAAAGACTGGATTCAATCTTTAAAAAAGTTCTCTACCATGATCTCCGAGAGTGGAGAGATGCAACGTATCCAGTTTTTCAATAGACAAAGGGAGATTATAAATACGCTTTAGGGTTTGAACCTGTTTCGATAAATGAAACAACCTAGATCTTCCGATTGTGCGATTCGAAATTTATAGGTGCTTTTTTAGTTTAATTTCGTTTTCTATCTTTTTCTGTCTGTGTTTGCTTTAATTAGAAAAGGAACAATTCTCATAGGCTTGCTTTATCGTACAAAACTATCGTTTACATGTTTTACATTTGCCAAATGTATCAAGGAATATTAATAGTTGGAAATAAGGTATAAGGCAATGAAAGATAGTATTGTAAATGAATTGATAACCGCAATGAAAGATAGGTTTCCTCCCGGACAAAATCTTGCTAATTTCTTGACGGATACTTTATGTATCGGGAGAGAGGCGGTGTACCGCAGGCTTCGGGGAGAGGTCGCTTTTACGATTGATGAGGTTGCGCAAATTTCCTATAAGTTGGGGATCTCCATAGATCAGATCATAGGAAATCACTTGCATAATAGAGTGACTTTCGATATGAACTTGCTCCGGTCTGCCAATGCGATAGAAAGTTATTATGAGATTATTGATCGTTACTTACGGATATTTGACTATGTGAAAGGAGATAAGAGTACGGAGGTTTGTACGGCATCGAATGTTTTGCCTTTTACGCTTTATTCCTCTTTTGAATATCTGTCTAAGTTCCGTCTTTGCCGCTGGTTATATCATCATGGACAGATAAAGACTCCAAATTCTCTATATGGGATGGTGGTGGAAGAACGAATTATAAATGTACATAAAAAATTAAGTTATAGCGTAAAGAATTGTCCGAAAACCAGTTTTATCTGGGATATGAATATTTTTGTTTCTTTCGTGAAAGAGGTCCAATACTTTGCTTGCCTGAATTTGATATCGAAAGAGGATGTTCTGTGCTTGAAAGAGGAACTTTATCAATTACTTACTCATATGGAGGCTTTATCTATCACAGGAGAGTTCAGTGAGGGCCATAAGGTGTTTTTCTACTTATCAAGCATTGATTTTGAGGCAACCTATACTTATATAGAGAAGCTGGATTTCCAAATTAGTATGCTACGAGTTTATTCAATCAATTCTATGGACTCCCAAAGTCCGCAGATTTGTAAAATGCAACGAGATTGGATTCAGGCATTGAAACGCCATTCTATCCTAATATCCGAAAGTGGAGAGGCACAACGTATCGATTTTATAAAAAGACAGAGATCGGTTATTGATATATTATAATTATAGATAAGACGAAATATAACGGACCTAATTTCTACATAAATGAATATTATAAGGGATGTTTATTGAGCCTTTAAGCGATCTTTCGTTTAAGGGCTTTTTCGTGGATTCTTATTAATGTGATTTGTTTCGATAATCGGAACTGTTTGATAAGAGTCTTGCGTATAATAGAAAAATAGAGCCTTTTGATCTTGTTTTTCTGGAAACTGTAACGGCCTGAAAAATAATTGCATAATTAGATGTAAACTGTGATTCATATTGTCATTATTGGGTGCATATTTAGTTTATTGTGACTTTTTATATCGTGATATTTGCATTATAACATTAGAGCAATTTTTATGATAGTGGAAGAGTGTAAAATATATAAAGGTTTCGTGGCAGTCTTGTTATTGATAATCCTTTTCTCATGTACGGATGAGACAATGATTAGCGGTAATGTGGAAGGAGCCTATATTTCTATTAGGAATATAGATTCTCAAAATACGACTCATTCGGGTAGCGAAGAGGACTACGACGTGAATACGCTTCGTGTTTTGGCTTTCAATAAGACAACGGGAGCATGCATATCTAATATTCACTATAGTAAGAATCAATGGATAGAAAATATCATCCGGCATCCAATCGTAGCTGGGAATTATGATTTCGTATTTTTGGCGAATGAACCGACGGATAACGTTATAGCCAATAAACTGAACACTCTTTCACGTTATGACGATTTGAATCTTATCGCTTATCCCGCAAGCTCTTTTTCTTCGGAGAAATCGATCCCAATGATGCAGGAAATAAATAACGTAGAGGTTTTACCAAAAGGTAAAGGGGCTAAATTGAGTGATGGGACAACGGTTTCTTTATTACAACTGGCCCTTAATCGTCTGGGAGTTCGAGTAGATGTTGTTTTGGAGGCGGCAGATAATTTCGATGATATTTTTAATGGAGTTATATTTAGTGGTATCCCTAATTTGATCCCATTGACAGCTCAATATAGTGGCTCTACTATTGAGAGGAATGTAACACGTAATTTTACATTGAGAGAAGATGGTGATTATTTCTCCTCTGTTACTCCAAATATTCCCGGAATGAATTGGGCTCGGAAGATCACTCGTATTATTTTGCCCTCTAATGAGTTGGAGAGAAAGAACGATCCGGCAAATGCGGTGGTTTTTACGGTAGATATGGAGGATAGCTATAATCCCTCCTGTGAGTTGAAAATAAACTCAGAGCCGGTTGATTATAACTTACCTAAAAATACGAAGCTAGATCTTACCGGGATCATTAAACAACCCTTGGAGATGAATATACAGGCATCGGATTGGGATTCAATAGCAAATGATTGGAATATATCTGGTAATAGAGTGCTAAATGTGTCACATACGGAGGTCGATATTACCGATTTTAACGGGGCACGAATCTCTTTCTCGTCCAATATGCCGGTTGTGAGGATTTTTGATAAAGTAAAAGTGCTAAGTACAAACACTTATAAGGAAACGAATGAGGTGTTTAACGCTTTGTCGAGTCAAGAGTGGCAGCCGAACGCTGATGAGAGGATTTCGTATGATCCGAGTACTGGAGCGGGCTATATGGATATCTTACTTGATTTGCCAAACTATATTATAGGTAAGGAAACCTATGAGATTACATTGATGGCTGCGGAAGATTTCTCGGGGAAGAACGCTATTCGTAGAACGATAACCGTAAAGGTCAGTCAATATGGAAATCGTTATCCGTTTGATATTAATTCAACGAATCATCTATGGTCTAACCCTTATGTAGGGGCTTTCTATAAGGATGATGAAAGTGGAGAAAGGATAATTAGTGGGAACAAGTGGAGTTATTGGTATCAGTGGCGTGTGGAAGTTCCAACCGAATATCAGGATTTTATAGTGATAAGCTCGACACCTAGCTTTGATCCTAACGTTGGAACAGGTTCTCCGGGAGATCCGGAAGACTATCCGGTTATTCCTAATTCACAGAAAGGTGAGACAGGCAGTTTTGTACAAGGAAGAGGACGTGTTTACTTCCGGATAGGATTGAAGAGCAAGAATCCTAGAAAAGGAGTGCCTAGATATGGTGTCGTAAAGCTTTCTTATACGGAAAATGGGACGACTTACGAAACTGATTTATATGTCCGCCAAGGAGAGGCTCCTGATTATATAATGCGGAGGGGTACAAACGAGGGGCCGGATTTAGGTGTAAAATTTAGTGCGTACAATTTGACAGCTCGGTCATTCTTAAATGATGTTGATACAAAGGATGAATGGAGGCAGATAGATAAAAGCACTGATCAAGTTGATTTTGTTAAGTATCCGACTCAAGCCGGCGCTCATTTTCAATGGGGATTACCGGTAGCATATGCTTCTTTAGCACTTCGTGCGTATCACCCTACCAACGTGAATAATAAGAGTGCTACGTGGGAGTTATCGGAATGGCCGATAAGACGTATTGAGACTCCCACTTTTTGGGATGCTACGAGCGGGGATAAACTGAAAGATTATTACGAGATCTGTCCCCCGGGTTATCATCGTCCAAGCGACGGTCCCTTGGATAGGATTGTGTTGAATAGTTATACCTATAATGATGTATATAAATCCGAGATAAGAATGTCGTTATTCCGTAATCCAATGAAAGGGGATGGAAATTGGGTGACGGCTGAAAAACCGATTGATCCACAGAATAAACCGGAGAAATATATCCCTAAGATTCTGGAAGAGATCAAGTACGGATTCTATGCGGATGGTTTTTTCGACAGGCGTCCTATCGTGGAAAGAGATATGATCGATGGCATAGAAAGAGGTTCGGGGAAGGTCAGTAAGTATAAAGGAGTGTCTTTAGATACGACGGAAGCGGCTTATGGGGGTGTCTTGATATTTAATCCGGACAATAACGCCTCTATTTTCTTTCCGGCCGCAGGCCGAAGATGGCATACGGATGGTAGTTTGGAATATGCGAGTGAGACAGGGTATTATTGGTCTTCTTCAGCGGCTCCGGGGTGGACTGATACGTCAAGTGGAGAAGAGAAAGGTTCTGCTCACGGTAATATTTGGGGGATAGAGTATAATTATTTAGCGACAACTCCCAAGTCTTCGAGTCATCAATTTGGTTTTACAATTCGTTGCGTGAAAGAATGAGAATAATTAGTATACATATGATCGGTTTTTGGGCTCTGTTATCCCTATTAATGCTATCTGGCTGTGAGCATGAATTTGCTTTGTCTGAACAGGTAGGAGAGGAAGAAGTCTTTTCTGAAAAAGTACAGCTGGAGATTTTCGCCCGTGCTAATTCGTACCATCTCCCGTCAACAAAAGGACTTATGGATGAGGGTACGGTGGGTAAGAACCCATGGATGTTTGTTTTCAAAGGAGAAGGGCCTAACGCTACTTTTGTGGAAGCCGTGCAAGCCTTTGAATTAGCGGGAAAAAGATATGTGATATTGACTAAACAATCGAATGACAGTAAATATCAGTTATTGATATTGGCTAATTCACCCGATAGATTTTATTATGGGGATGCGGTTACGGAATATGGATTCGATGAAACTGGATTTTCTGCCCAATTGATGCAAGGTTTGACGACATTGGCTGATTTCTGTACGAATATGCTGACGGCTCCATTGGCGGTACCTTCGGTTTCTGTCATTCCTTATAGTGGTAACGGGCAAGTGATCCCGATGAGTTATTTACTGGAAGTAGATAAGATAGATCATACAACAAAGATCGAGAATACGGACGGAACGCCCTTGATGCTTACCCGGGCGATCGCTAAAATGGTAATTGTCAATAAGGCGACGAACTTTGAGCTAAAGGGAGTTGTGGCGGTTATGAATGTACCTAGGCAAGGACCGTTACATACGCTGGATGGTCTCATTAGGGATAATACCTCTAATTTGACTGAATACAGGAATGATGCTGCTTATTCATCCTTATTGGTTCAGGCAGATTTCATAGATGGGGGGGAGAGTACTGAGAATGATCCAGTCTATTTATATGAGTCTGATATGCGGAATAATACACACTTGATTATTCAAGGTGCGTATGGGGGACGGGATTATTTCTATAAAATGGCGATCGTCAATAAGGATGTCCAGTTAATGGATTTACAACGTAATCATTCTTATCAATTCACTATTGTTACGGCAAAAGGTCCCGGCTATGATACGGTAGAAGATGCAAAAGCCTCTAAACCTTCCAACACAGCTCTGGATTATGAGATCTCAGTTGATAATAGAGACTCATACGAAGTTGTAGCGAACAACGATTTCTTTCTGGGAGTCAGTAATTCGGTATTTATCGCCTATACGAGTGAGGGTGCCAATTTTGAGGTTTTTAAATTGATTACGGATTGCCGGACTCGTTTTCCGAATGCCTGCCGGATTAGTGATAATGGAAACGAGGTCGGCATTGGGGTACCCTTGCTGGTAAACCCATCTAATGGAGCGAGAATACCGATCGTGGATGATACGACATCAGATCCGAATATCACGGCTGTGGAAGCTCAAATATCGAATGGCTTGTTAGATCATGCGTATATCACGCTGAAATTGGGGACTCTCGAAAAGACGGTGCGTATTAGGCAAAGATATGCTATACCGGCGGCTGGAGTGACAATTAAATATATGCCGGCTGCGGATAGCAGCGATAGTTTCGATATGAACTACTATTGTCTTTCCGCATATGTGGAAGATGGGGCGGATGATCCTAAGAGCTGGATAAAGCTGCGTCCTTCCGTCGGCGCTGTACGGGAGGACACGGATAAGATCACGGTTGATGATGGGACAATTTATATTGAAGTCTTGGGGAATACAATGTCCAAACAGAGAAGTGGCATTATATACCTGACTACTATAAAAGATCCCGGTGTATCCTCGAATACTAATTCTGTACAACGTATAAAGTTAAATATTAGTCAATTATCCCAAACGGTCGTGACGGATTAAAAGATGACTAAGAGATAAAAAGTGATAAGTGTTTAGTTAGAAACAGTTTAATTGTTGTAAAATGAAAAAGAAAAGACTTTTTATGTTTGCGCTTGCGACGCTAGTGTTTGCTGCGTGTAGTGATGACCATGCTATTTCGGATGGGAATAGCGATGTAGTAACCGATCCTTCGGGCGATGCGTGGGTGGCTTTGAATATTAAGACTCCCGCCGCCGTTACCCGTGGATTGAATACCCCTAATCAAGAGAATGCGATAACAGGCGAATATGAGATTGAGGATGTTAAAGCGATTTTCTTCGATGGCGATCAAGATGCGAGTCTAGTTACAAAAGTGATAGACCTAAGTACCGGCTCCGGTGATTTGACATCTTCCGGCGCAAGCAGTAGCAGTAAGGCTTTTCAGATTCCGGCTACTTCTAAGACAATACTGATTATCGCGAATCCGGGTGCCGGTTTCTCCAGCGTCGGGGAAGGCTCTAGTTTCGTGGATGTGAACAAGGCGGTGAAGGATGAGTCGATAACAACGAGTGTCGCGAAAACAGGAACATTTTTGATGACAAACTCAAAAGGTCATCTGGAACCTTCGGATAACTCGGGAAATACGATAAACTTAACTCTTTATAAGAGCCAAGATGTCGCGGTAAAGAATCCGCTAGCGATTTATATAGATCGTGTTGTCGCTAAAGTACGTGTATATACCAGCGATGGCGCTATGGATAATAGCACGGCATCGATCTATAGCCCGAAATGGATTCTGAACGTTACTAATAAATGGTATTATCCTGTATCGAGGAGGATTAAGACTTGGAATGAAGATCCTGCCAATACTCCGGATGCTCGCGGTACTTGTGTCACTCCATTCGATAGGTATGAGATCGGTTCATACCGGGTAGACCCGAATTACAACAATACGAATATCGGTGAGTGGAACGAGGCGAATCAAGTGGCGTATACGAATAATTACAATTTTGTGTCTGCTTCGACGAACGCATCTGCCATATCTTGGAATGAGATAAGTTCAGCATCTAATCCCGTTACTGAATATTGTCTGGAGAATACACAAGAAAAAGAGTATAACAACCATGCTTATACGACCCAAGTCCTTTTACAAGCGAACTTCGCGCCGAAGAAACTGAAAAAATTAGATGGCGGTACGGTTGATGTGGGAGAGGGTGAGTCTTGGATGATCGTAAATGGCGTAAGCTATACATATGATACCTTGATGGACTGGATAGAAAATGAGTTGACAAAGAAATATAAGGATGGGAACCCTGACGGTTATCCAACCTCTATATCAACAGCCTTCAACCGGTATGTAAAATACGTGGATTCCTCCAAGGAGGTTACTATTCCAACCGGAGATGAATTTAAGCAATCCGGTCAAAGCGCAGAAACGCAGGCTGCGGCACTTAAACAGAAATTTGTAGACGCAAGGCTTGCCGTAGAGAATAAAGGGGCGGGTAGTTATGGTACGGTCTTTTATTATGATGGTGGTGTAAGTTATTACAAGATCATGATTAAACATGATGACTCGGATAAGGCGATGAATGAGTTTGGAGAGTTTGGGGTTGTGCGTAATTCCGTTTATGATATTAATATCAAGGGATTTAATAATCCGGGTTATCCTACTATTCCGGATCCGGACCCAGATACGCCAGATGAGAATGATGAGACATGGTTGTCTATCCAGATTAACGTGAACCCGTGGACTTGGTATAGCCAAGAGGAGATCTTATGATTTTAGGTTATTAGTTAGGTATCGCAGGTTAGAAAAGGGGAGTTTCCAAACAGTGTTTTTTCCTTCTGGGAACTCCCTTTAATTAGAGTAAGGATTAATTAGAAAAATAGAAAAATATGAAACAGAACCGTCTTATACGTTATACAATTTGGGGAATCCTTATTATCTGTCCGTGGATATTGACCTCTTGCGATATGTTTCATGAGGATCTTCCCGAATGTCGTTTATTTGTCAAGTTTAAGTACGACTATAATATGCTTTTTACGGATGCGTTCCATACGCAGGTGGATAAAGTGGAGCTTTATGTATTTGACAAAGACGGAAAGTTTCTGTTCAGTCAAGTAGAGGAAGGTGAAGCGTTGGCGACAGGCAATTACCAAATGGAGGTAAAGCTTCCGATAGGAGAATACCAATTTCTGGCTTGGGCCGGCGCACGTGACTCCTACGATATTTATACGCCTAGGGGAGAGAATACGATTACTGATATGAGGTTAAGGCTGAAACGTGAGGAGTCTCTTATCATCAGTAAAGAACTGGAGCCTCTTTGGTATGGTTATATCAGTGACGTTGATTTTACAGGGACCAGCCATCAGACTGAGACGATTGATCTGATAAAAGATACGAATAAGATACGGTTTGTTTTTCAAGGTTATTCCGATAGTTATATCCGGGCTACCTCCGGAGATAATTGGAATGTGAACATGAATGATTATGAATATGAGATCATCGAGTCGAATGGCCATCTGGCCTATGACAACTCGTTATTGGAGGATGATGTGTTAAGTTTCCGACCTTATTATATGGAACAAAAGTCATCATCGGCGGCAGCTGTCGAGTTGAACACGATGCGGTTGATGGAAGATCGGCCGACACGTTTTGTCGTAACGGAGAAGTCTACCGGCAAAAAGGTATTCAATATTAATTTGACAGATTTTTTAGCCTTGACTAGTATGGAGGGAAATAATATGGATGTACAAGAATATCTGGATCGCCAAGATAGATATAAGATTATCTTTTTCTTTGCTGATAATACATGGAATGCCATACAGGTAAATATAAATGGCTGGACATGGTATCTCCAGTCCGAGGGGATATGAAGAGGCTTTACACGATAAAGGTTAAAGAACTAGCTAACTTCGCCCGGATTCTACTTAAGGATTGAGCCGTGACACCTAGATAAGAAGCTATATATTTTAGGGGGACGGATTGGATGATTTCGGGCTGTTTG
>NZ_QTLI01000021.1:0-3302 GCF_003434625.1 Parabacteroides sp. AM17-47 | reverse complement strand
CTGTTTGTCCAATAGAATGGCGTAACGTTCAATGGCGGTTCGTTTGTCCAATAGAATGGCGTAACGTTCAATGGCGGTTCGTTTGTCCAATAGAATGGCGTAACGTTCAATGGCGGTTCGTTTGTAAGAACTTAACCATGAAGTCTCGATCTCAAGCATAAAATTCTCTAGAATCCTTCTTCCGATATTTGCTAATTGCACGGAGGATTGAAATAGGATTTCTAGTTTCTGTTTGGATAGGCAATACGCCTCGCTTTCCGTAACGGCTTCTATGGTATAAAGAGAAGGAGAGCCGGAAGTATATCCCCATACCGGGAGTGCGATCTCGCTCTCCACGGCGAACCAAAAGGTATCTTCCGTCCCATCTTTAAATGTATAAGCCCGCCAGATTCCCTTGGATAAGATATACATATTCGTGTTTATCTCACCTTCATGTACGATTATATCTTTGGGGACAAACGACATCATCTCTGCGCTTTCCAGCAATAACCGCATGGCCTGCTCAGAGATTGAAAACCGTTCCATCACTTTCTGGCGAACTTCCTCTTTCATGCTCTTGTACGTTTCAATAGATAGTATACCACTATGATTACAAAAGTAATTAATTCCGACAAAGGTACGGCCATCCAAATACCTTTAATTCCGCAGACAACAGGTAGGTACATGAAACTTAGGGTGATAATCACGATTCCTCGTAGAATAGTGAATAGCGTAGCGGGTTTGAAACGTTCTATGCTCTGGTAGTACCCGATACAAACGATATTGAGAGCGAAAAAGACATATCCCAAAGAAAAATAGGGAATGCCGGAGACCGCTATCTCGTAAGCGTTGCCATGATTACCGAGAAATAAGGAGGAGACTTCCGGGCAGAATAAAATAGTACCCACGCAGGCGAGTCCTCCGCACACGACAGCGCATAGCAGGGCTAACTTAAACGCCTGCCGTACTCTTTTCCACTGCTGTATGCCATAGTTGTAGCTTATGATCGGCTGGGTAGACTGGGCGATCGCATTGTTCACCATGAATACGATAGGAAAGCAATAACAGGCTACACTATAGGCGGCAACCCTGTCTTCCCCAAGGTATCTCATGAATATATAATTACCCACCAGCATCATACAAGCGATAGCTGCCTCAGTTAAGAATGCGGAAGAACCAAGCTTTACCATGTATCCGATATTGCGGATTGTCAATAAGATACTTTTAAGCGAGAATTTAGGGCGGTAAAGATGTAATACTTTAGAAAAACCTACGATATAAACCACGATCATAATACTTCCTACGATTACGGAAATAGCGGAAGCTAAAGCGGCTCCCATTAATCCCCAATGCAATGGGAAAACGAAAATATAGTCTAATGTTAGGTTTATCAGGGCCGGGATAGCGCTGCATAACATGGCGTATGTAGGTGATCCGTCTAACCGGATAATTAATAACCCGATATTCAATAACATGTAAAAGGCAAGGAACGGGGCGATCCAGTTCATATATTCCAATACGGAGGGCAATAATTGTTCGGAACTACCCAATAAAAGAGCGACCTCAGCACGGAATGTCATCACTAACAAGGAAAGCGATAACATAATACATAATGAGACCGAAAGCGCTTGCGTGATATTAATATTCGCTACCTTGACTTTCTGGTGTGAAAGGTGGATCGAGGCGACGATAGATGCGCCTACTCCGAACATAAGCCCGATTCCGGTTGCTAACATGAAAAAAGGAGCCACGATATTTACCGCAGCCAAGGCGTCACTTCCTACGCCTCTTCCTACGAATATTCCATCGGCGATATTAATAGTGGCGGAAAGGACCATACCTAATAAGGTAGGGATAAACATCATACGGAACAACTTCGGAATGTTCATTGTTCCAAAATCAATACTGTCTTGCATCATCAGTTTCTTTTCTTTTTATTTTTGCGGCACAAAAGTAGGCTTCTCCATTTAGAAAAAAGTTACCATTAGGGTAAAAAACGGAGTATTTATCAAGTTTGAATTCGATAGCTTATATTTCCTTTGTACATTTGTCCATAATTAAATAGAATAGTGACATAATGAAAGATGCATTTATAAAACTGCATATATCTATTATTTTGGCGGGTGCGACGGGCATATTTGGAAAATTGATGATGTTGAATGAAGCCCTATTGGTCTGGTATCGTATGATGCTTGCGTCTTTGTTGTTTTTACTCGTTTTATCCGTCGGCAAAAGATTGAATCGAATTTCTTTCGGGGATGCCTTGAGAATAGGGGGAGTAGGGTTATTGCTGGGATTGCATTGGGTTTTCTTTTATGGAAGTATAAAGGCTTCGAATGTGTCTATTGGAGTGGTTTGTTTTTCTCTGGTAGGTTTCTTTACGGCTTTTCTAGAACCATTGATTAATTGTCATAGAGTGTCTTTCAAGGAGGTTGTTTTTAGTTTGTTGACTTTATTCGGGGTGGTGCTGATTTTCCATTTCGATACTCGCTATCGTTTAGGAATAGGTTTGGGTATTATATCATCCGCTTTAGCGGCTTTGTTCACGATCACGAATAAGAAGATCGGAAATAATTATTCAACAAGTACCATGCTCATGTATGAAATGGTAGGTGGCTTTATCGGGCTTTCCTGTATTTTACCGTTCTATTTGCGATATTTTCCTGTATCGACGATTGTTCCCGGGCTATTAGATTTTACTTATTTATTGCTTTTAGCTTCTGTTTGTACGATTGGTTTGTATTTACTTCAGATACAAGTCCAGAAAAAGATCTCTGCGTTCACGGTAAACTTGAGTTATAATCTGGAACCTATTTATAGCATTATCTTGGCTATGCTTCTTTTTAGTGAGGCTAAAGAGTTGAACGCCGCTTTTTATATAGGGCTAGGGGTAATAATATTGTCTGTCATCTTACAAACACTAAGTGTTATTCGATCAAACAAGAAGATTTAGTGTAGGTGACAAAAAATCTAAAAATTCCCACAAATCGTTGGATTAGTGGAACTTGACTGTTCATTGTCTGGTTAGTTCAGCGGAGAGAGCGGGATTCGAACCCGCGAAACCCTTTAGGGGTTTACACGCTTTCCAGGCGTGCCTCTTCAACCACTCGAGCATCTCTCCAAGGTCTTGTTGAAACCGGGTGCAAAGGTATTGATTTTTTTTGATTATGCAAGAGTTTCGCTTGCGAATTTACATAGAGATGCAATGTCTGGATGCGATTACTTGGCTCACCCGATATTTATTGGGGACAGAGTTAATTCAAAGGGATAAAACAAGAATCGCGGATGTCAGCTTAATGCGATGAATGGTATCTTTTTGATTG
>NZ_QTLI01000020.1:0-122631 GCF_003434625.1 Parabacteroides sp. AM17-47 | reverse complement strand
GTTCCGTACGGACTTACAATAGTATCATCGTCTTTCTATCACATAAATAATTAACTATCAAATATTAGCAGTAAAAACACTTTAAATTGGTTACAATAAACAAATGTTAAATTTATTGAGATTCAAGGCTAGGCGAAAATGGCACTAGTATGGCTTCTATGAAAAAAACAGATAATGTATTCAGAGACTGGATAATATGAAAAAATTTAGCCCTCCTTTATAAATAAAAGAAGAACCACATTATCTACAATATTTCTACCAAGAAAGCGCCATAGACTTATTCCCACAAGGCTTGAAATCCAATAAGGCATTACCCGAAACAGAGTCTCTCATGACACTCTCCACCCATCACTCTAACACAAACAAGTCTTCTGCTTAGAATAATACCGATTTATTTGGGATTAAATCCTATCAAAACATTCAATATACAAACATAAGACAAACTGGATAAGGGCGGGCAAACCCCGCCCCTTACCATGCTACCAAGATAATTTTATAAACTTATTCTCCCACGGAGCAAAACTCAACGGATTCCCCGAAACTGGGTCTCCTACGACATCACAAACCGTAGTTTTCACAAAATTAATTTTATCTGAAGCTACAGAGAAAGTAGCGGGCTTCCCGCCTATCTCACGCAATTGAAGCATAACAGCGTTCTCGCCTTCCACAGGCCTCATGTTTACCAACAACAAGTTCTCCGGTACGATCTTGAAAATGGAAGCCGATTGGAGAGGCTCCACCTTTTTATCTCCGGCAGGCAAAACACGGGTCAAGAACGGAATCCGGTTTTCCCAAGCGAACTTAGTCGCATACTCAATAGAGTTGTCTTTCGAAGAGTTGATGAAGTAACTCCATTGCATCTCTCCCATTTGGTCCGCATTGAAATTGGTTACCCAATAGTTGTTCATCGGCCATGAATACATATTCGTGGACTGAGGTACGGCTCCGGCCTTATACCGCCCCGTATTGATCGCCCCAAATTGCATTAATGGTATTTCTTGGCTACCCATCACGACTTGCGACTCTGCGTTACGAGCCGTAGCGAAGTTTTGCACCGTGTACCAATCGTTAGAGGAACCCGGGATTTGGTCTACACCCGCCTCGATCGATCCACCGGGTACATCCAAATGGATCTTTCCACCTTCAACCTCAAACGGGAAAGCGATATAAACCGCTTCCGGATCTGTTACCGCTTTTTTACGCAAGCGATAAACTACCTCGATTTTCTTTGTTACGTTAAATACACGGAATTCCACCATCAAATTATTCGGCTCACGTCCCGCTACTGTCTCTCCCCGGAAACGATATGTATCCCAAACATCGCCTTTCTCATATTTCTCGAAACGCATCTTCTCGGGACGACGGCGGAGGAATTGGGGAGCACGATATTGTTCCATCGGATGACGGCTATCGATAATCTCATAAATAAACTCTCCCATCTCCCATTCCGCATCCGGCGTAACCAATTGTTTGTTCAAATCCTTATCATATAATTTACGAATCGTACCTTTACGGGTATTGAAGTCGATGGCATACCAAGGATTCTCCACATGTGTCTCTTTTAATTCCGTTGCGCCCTGTATTTCCGGACGTGGCGCATCCTTTACTTTTATATAATACTGCGCATATCCCAAGGCCGGGACATCTTTCACGTAAAAGCTCCAATAGGTACCGTCGGAACGGCTTTCGCCAGCTTGTGCGGGAATTACGTTGCCAGCCGCATCCACGATCTCGAAAGCCTTGTCTTTCGGAAGAATCTGATGATCGACATAAGCTTTAGCGATACCGCTATAACTCCAGTTGAGCGTATTGAATACAGCGATAGACGGAACGTCGCTTTTAGGCACGAATGATTGTAATATACCCATAGTAGCCTCTCCCAGCAAACCGGAATGGCGATAGGCTTCCCACGCATACGATTGTTTCAAGGAGCGTTGTTCCCAAGTTTCCAGTCCATAAGCGTTACGTACGCTCTCGCTATGCCCGAAAGTATGCTCATCATAGAACAAAAGAGCTTTGTTGATGTCCTGAATCCGATCATTGATGTCTTTCGGCAATTGAGCGCCTAGCATTTTAGCAAATGACAATCCGGCTTGATTCGCGATAATATCCGAATGAGTCACACGAGATATGGCGGCTTCACGGGCACCGGAAGCGAAACCATCCGTCCACCAATCCGGCCAAGCTCCACGAATAGTCTGAATATGATCCGCATATTGGCTCTCTACCGTCTTAAAAAACTCACTGGCTACCGCCGTGCGTAATTTCGGCCATTCATACTTCTCATTCCATTTCTGTAACATCTCGCAACTTTTAGTCGAAGGGGGCGCATTATCCGTAAGATATCCCGAATGCTGCACCGCTAATATATCATACGGATAATTTTTCGCTTCCATTTCACCTAAATAAGTTAAAACACGCTCCTCAAACTGGTCAAAGTTATCTGTATGAATCCCGAAAAAATTACCATAGTGATAATGCTCCGCACGATAAGTCAAGACCTTCTTCCCAGAAGGTGATTCCCACCAAAACACCGTAGGTTTATCAAAGCAGATCAACGCTCGATGACCATGGGTTCCCATATTCACATATTTCACGCCGGCATCTGCGAAATACTCGCTGAAACACCAACCGATACCATTCACGTCGTCTTGCATCGCAACCTCGGCACGCATCCCATTTTCTCTAAATTGCTTGATCGGATAAAGGGAAGCGGCAAGTGTCTGCTCATCCGGTAATTCGTCAAAATTCAAGAACATCGTAGCTAATTCAATACGGCCCTCTTTTACCCGTTGCTTCAGGCGAGCGATCTGTTCCACAGGACGACATTTCAAATATTCGCTAACCGCCCAAGCGATCTCGCAAGTCCAACGGAACTTAGCGAAATCCGGATAATTATCCGTAGCGTCACAATAATCCAACGCATAATCAATGTATCGAAGCTGTTCTGCCAAGATTTCCATTTGGGAACGGGTATAACCGATATCCGTATGGGTGTGTTGCACCATATTCATCTGCCAATGTCGAACCGGTTTTACGGTCACCGTAGTTTCCTCTTTCTCTTTCCCACTTGTCAACGTCAACGGTAATTGGCGAGTCGTGCTAACCTCGGGTATCTCGATTCGGAATACATTATCCCCGGACACCAGTTTCTCTTTATGGCTTTGCTCGCCTAAATGGATCGTCACTGTAGAAGGTTCTCCTTCATGTTTTACGGAGATCTCGACCTTTTGGGTCAGTCCGTTTTTCGATTTATAAACCGCCGGTAATACACGGCTCTTGACATCCGATAATCCCGGAGACGCATGAACCGACAATGTCCCGATCAACAAAGCCAATCCTGCTGATAAATAAGTTCTTTTTTTCATCTTATCGTGTTTTTATTGATATAAGTCCTATATACAACATACATATTAATAATAGCATCAAGCCGGCTACCTGTCCGAACATATCGGCTATGCCTCCCATACAAGGCGTAATCAAAGCGCCTCCTGATACACCCATAATCATCAAGGCCGAGACCTCGTTCGATTGCTCCGGCCGATGTTCCAACGCAAAAGAGAACAGGATCGAAAACACATTCGAGCAAGCCAAGCCAACCAGTACGATCATAACGCCCATGCCCCACAAGCTATCCGAGATAAGCAATCCTACGAAAGCAAGGATAGCGATAAGCATGCTTCCCCTTAAGAAGGGTCGTGACGAGATCCTCGCCAGCAATATAGCCCCCAGGAAAGAACCTCCGGTACGAGCGGCGAAATAAAGGCTACTCCCTAATCCAGCCTCTTGCAACGGCATGGATAACTTTTCCATCAATAGCTTAGGGATCGTCGTATTCAGACCGACATCGATCCCGACAATACACAGAATCCCCAAGAAAAGCATCCGTATCCTAGCATCTTTACATAAAGCTAACGTAGAGGCGAACGAGGCTTCTTGCCCCTCTCCTTCCTCTTTACCCGGAATAGTCGTTATCAACCAGATGATAGATAACAAGGTAGTCACCGAATAGACAATGAATATCAACTTCCAATCTCCCCAGAAAGAAGAAGCTATACCTGCAATAATCGGCCCTAAGAAGGAAGATACCGCCTTAATAAACTGCCCTAAAGTAAGCACGCTCGTTACTTTATCCGGATTTACCACCCGCGCTACCATCGGATTCAAGGACACTTGCAAGATCGTATTTCCAATTCCCAGCAAAGCGAACGCAAACAAGATACAAGCAAAGTCATAGAAGAATAGAGGTATCAGCATCGCCAAGGTTGTGATAGCCAAGGCTACGACCACCGTATTCCTACGCCCGTGCCGTCCCATCCAGATACCGGTAGGGACAGAGAACAGGGCGAACCAAAGAAAGACCATCATGGGCAATAGGTTCGCCAACGTATCGGACAAACCAAAGTCCATCTTCACATAATTCGTGGCAATTCCCACGACATCCACGAATCCCATCACGAAAAAGCCGAAAAGGATCGGGAATATAGCGGAGTTCGTACTTTTAGTTCTCATATCGATCTTTTGGTTGGTTACCCATTTCTAAAACCAAATGTCCACCTTGAACAATCTCCGAGAAAGGAATACGAGTATCCGTCAATGGTTTCCCGTTTAAGTCCATGGATTGCACGTAATCATTTTGCTTACTATTATTACGAGTCTCGATCACGAATTCCTTCCCTTTATAATAGCGGTCATTCAGCCGGATCGTAATCTTATCGAACAAAGGACTACCCAAAGCGAAAGAAGGCGCTTGATCCGTCAAGCCTTTCATATCGAATAAGCCTAAGGAAGAGATCACGTACCAAGCCCCGAGCTGGCCTTGATCCTCATCTTGTCCGTAGCCATAACCGTGGATGCCATCCGTACCATAGAACTCATTCAAGATCGCCCGCACCCATTTTTGCGTAAGCGAGGGACGACCGGCCTCGTTGAACATCCAAGAGATGTGCAAACAAGGTTGATTTCCTTGGTTATACAAGGTTTGCAAACCGGCGAAAGCCCCTACTTCCGTGCCTCCGCTAAAGATTAATTTACGAGACACCGTGAAGATACTATCCAACCGATGGTTAAACACGTCCGCACCTACTTTTGCGACCAAGCCTTTCGCGTCGTGCGGTACATAGAATGTATATTGCCAAGCGTTACCTTCTTGGAATCCGCGCCATACTTGCATCGGATTGAAGTCCTCGATAAACGTACCATCCTTCTTTTTAGGACGGACAAAATTACAGGAAGGGTCATAGATACGCTCCCAGCCTTTCGATAAGTCCATCAAACGGTTATAATCGTCCGTCTTACCCAGTTGCTTCGCCCATTGGGCCACGGCCCACGCACTATAAGCATATTCCAAGGTATGGGAAGCGGAAAACATGAAAGCCTCGTCCGGCCCGTCCCCTTTATCCAAATGAGGTACATAACCATATTCCACGAAATAACGGGTATCGATCTTTCCCGCGCCCAACGGACGATTCTCCCCATCCAACTCATTCTTCAAGCAAGCCTCATAAGCCGTATTCACATCGAAATCCCGGATGCCACATTGATAAGCGCCAGCGATAATCGTACTTAATAAATTCGTACCAACCCCGGAGACATAACGGCTATTAGCGATTCCATCCGCCAGCCAGCCGGCGTCCTTGTACACCAACAAATGGCTACTTATATAATCCGAATAATATTCCGGATAGGCCAAAGCCCAAACCTGTGTCAGATTCCATTGCGCTCCCCAAGCGGCATCGGTATTGTATAAGTTATGTACCGGTTTCCCGTCTTTCAAAGGGATTTGTCCTACCGAGCCATCATTTCTCGGATAAGCGCCATTCACATCGCTAGCTAACCCACGCCCCAATAAAGCGTGATACAAACCAGTATAGAATTTCACCTTATCCTCTCGCGCTGGAGTCTCTACCCGGATACGTCCCAAATATTCTTCCCATGTTTGGCGAGATATTTCCCTTGCCTCGTCAAACGTAAGGGTAGCGGCCTCAGTCTCCCTATTTAACCGGGCATTCTCCACGGATGTATAGGAAAGACCTACTTTAGCGGTTACCGACTCTTGATCTTGGGTACGGAATGTCAGATAAAGTCCGGCCCCCACGCCCGTCGCTTTCCGTTCATCCGGACGGATATCCGCTCCGTTGAAAGCGCCAAATCCAACGGGAACCTTGTCCAGCACCGCCGAGAAATACAAAGGAACCGATGCCCCGGGTTGATATTTCCTCACATATTCAGGCTCGGTAATCACCCAGCCCTCGATATGCCCGTCTTCCGTAAAAGTAATTTCAGCATCCCGTACAGCTCCGCTCTCTCCTTGACGGTTTCCTATATCGAACAAGATATGGCTATCCTCCCCGGCCGGAAATGTATAACGCTGAATAGCGACACGAGGGGTAGCGGTAAGCTCCGCACAAATCGAGTAATCTTTTAGGAGAACGGAATAATAACCGGCGGTAGCGATCTCGTCCGTACGGTCAAAACGGGAACGGTATCCTATACCTGTCGAGTCGTCTACCGCCCCGGGAATTGTTTTCAATGGACCCGTCGTAGGCATCAGTACGATTCCACCGATCTGAAACTCATGCAAGCAGGGGAAACCCTCGATCGATTGATCCCGATAATCGTAACCGGTCGCCTCCCAACCGGATTTATTCCCGATATGCCCGTTCGTAGAAGGAGCCGACTTGGCCATACCGAAAGGCATCGCTCCCGGGGTAAAATGAAACCAACGGCAATGCGCCGTACCGATCCGAGGTTCTACATATTGGCTAAGCTCTTCTTGCTGAACTTTCTTGCCTTGTGTCACACAGGATGTGAAGAAAGCACACGCAAACATCAGGAACCATACAGGTCCTATACTATATTTTTGTCTCATATTCCTTTAGATAGATGGTTTAACGCAAAAACATAAGCTCCCATAGCGATCGAGCGATTAGCACCTTGTTTACTTACGGTCACCCCTATCCGTTTACAAGGATCATACCCTACCTTGCGATTGGTACCCGGAATGGGTACCTCGACAGCTCCTCCTTTAGCGAAATCAGCGAAACTCTCCGCATCCTCCAAAAGATAAGCTTTCATTTGCAATCGGCCGAAACGACTTCCATCCATCATACCGGTAGATGAGTTCAATTCTTTCAACAAAGCAGGGAGAATATATTTAGAAGCCCCCGATAGTCCACCACCGATCACGATGATGCCATCGATTAAAGTAATGGCAGACGCCAACGCATCCCCCGCTAGCTCCCCTAATTCGGAGAAAGCCGTAATAGCAGCCTCCCGGTTACCCGGGCAAATACCCTCGGCAATCTCAAAGATCTCTTTCGGAGTATGCACTCCCGTATCACCGGATCGTTCCGCATATACTCGCATGACCGCACGTATGCTGACACTCTCCTCTACGATATACTCCGGATATTTCTTATTCCGAAAACACCAGATATCTCCTCCTGCCGCATTATCTCCCAATAGAAGCTTTTGATTAATGACAACCCCGGCACCAAAACCGGTACCCAAGGTGACTCCCAGCAGGTTCTTATATTGCTTCATGCTTCCTGCCTCCCGCAAACGGCGGTTTATATCCGGAAGGGCTCCGGTTAACGCTTCTCCATATGCGAATAAATTCCCATCGTTATTGATAAATACCGGTATCCCGAATATATCTTCCAGAAACGGTCCTAACGCTACTCCACCCCGGAAAGAGGGGAAGTTGGGTAAATCGCCTATGATACCGGCTTGATAGTCTGCCGGACCGGGAAAAGCGAAACTGATAGCGACCGGAGTTTCCGGCAAGCCTGCCTGAATTGCCTTAAAACCCTCTACCAAATTGCCTAAACACTTATCTAAACAATCCGCGCATGCCGGAAGAACTACCGGATCGGCTATCTCTTTTCCTCCTTGGATGGCAGAGAAAACAAAATTCGTTCCTCCCGCATCCAATGTCATTACTATTCTATTGTCATTTGTATACATCATATATTCCTTTTCTTTATTTACCCATGTTCCGCCAGTGCCACCGTGGTGGCACAGCCGTGCCATAGGGTTGGCATTGGCGTGCCATCAAGGGTGGCACAGTTGTGCGATGCCTATGGCACGGTGATTATTGCCTAAATCGTACGTAAGCTTTTATAGTACCACAGTATTTACCTACGGACGATCCATACGGGCGGATCGTATATTCACCCACGCAAGCCGGAATGATAAAAGTCTCCGCGTAATGAACGATGAATGGTTCAAAAGCGTTTGTCGGACTCTCCACGATCAACTCATCTCCCTTGATTACATTCAGCACTTGCACCCCTCCATTCGTATTGTGAGGCACGATATCCGTGAACCAATGACGGCGGGTCTCGATGAACTCGTTCTCATGCAAGCCGGTCCGCTCCTCCCGCCAACCGTCTCCCTCGGCGATCATCTCCACTTGGTTGATCAAGTTATGACGGACAAACTCCGTTTGCCGCTCCCATTGGATCACTTTCGAGCCGTGGCCGATATTAATCGGTCGAGGCAGTCCGTCCAATCCCAAGCGGCCCCAGTCCCAAAGCTTAAAGGTAAAGATACTTGGGGTAGCGCTAATCTCCAGCACCATGGCACCGGCTCCCGAACAATGGACCGTTCCGGCGGGGATCAGATAATGATCATGGCGTTTGGCAGGCCATTTGTTGACATATTTCTCCGTATCGAAAGGCTTTCCGGTCTGTTGGGAGTCGTTTAGGGCAGCGATCATCTCGTCCGGATTTACACCGGTTTTCAATCCCAGATAAACGGTAGCGTCCTCCTCGGCATCCAGCAGGTAGTAGCTCTCGTCCTGCGTATAATAAATCCCGAACGTATCCCGGATATATTGGGTGACCGGATGCACTTGCAAACTTAGGTTTCCTCCTCCCATCGTATCCAAGAAGTCGAAACGGATCGGGAAATCTTGTCCGAAACGAGCCTCGACCGGCCCGCCCAGCAAGTCTCTCGTCTTATAGAATACCAAGTCATTGGAAGGGATCTCAAACAGCTCTCCGGCAACTTTCAGGTATAAACTATTTTCCTCGGGCACGCAATCAAAACACCAGCCGAAGTTATCTTGCTTTTTATCCAGATCACAGACCTCTTTCATCCATTGGCCGCCCCAAGGAGCCGGATCGAAGAAAGGTACTACCCGGAACGGAGTATGCGCCGTTTTCTCCAACCCTTCTTTCAAGATCTCCCCGGAAATCATCTTAGGTGTTCCGACGATATGGGTATCCAACCAATAATCGACCTTGGGAAGGACTTTCTTCTTCAGATTATCGCAAACAATCCAATCAATAAAATATCCTCGCTTATAATGGTACGACGGGGCTTCCTCCCGGTTTTCCACTCCTAGCCCGTTCACCTCTTTTCTACGGGAACGCATCTGGATCTCCCAACGAGCCATATCCGCGTAGATCAATTTGTCCGGAGCGGGAACGATCTCGGCGGCGGCGTGGCCATAAACGATTGTCCAGCCTTTTTCATCACGCAAGGACTCCCGGCAGGCGTTCACCTTCTCCTCATCCAAGAAATCCGTATAAGAGAAATGAGCCCGGCGGCCAAACAACCGGTCATCCGTCAGATAAGGATAGGTCATCGCCTCTATATCTTCTGCCGATTTAAATAAATCTCGCGTATTGATAAAACGATCGGGCGCGAGTGCTTGCAGTTCACGCATCAACTCCTCGTGATGAACCCCTTGGTAGCATTCCACCACCCAAACTTGTGATCCATTCGTTTCTGCATGTATCTCCGCCAATCGCTTCCGTATCGATTCCCAGCCTTTCCACAAGGTACCGTCTACAACGGTGGCCGGCATTTTATCATAATTACTTTTTCTCATCTCTTTTGATATTTAATATTGCACGCTTGTATTTAACTCTTATTTTTCTCTGCCCAATCCCTTAATAATTCAATCGCCTTAGATAACACTCCGGCCGATCCTTTAAAGTTTCCGGAACCACTAGGAATACCTCCTTTACCATACCATTCGTAGAATCCGTTATTTTGGATCACACGCTCGATCATCGGATGGATCTCCGCATAAGCCTCCTCAACCATACCGTTTACGACAAGCTGCTGGATCATCCGACCGCCAAACCATGTCCAATCCCCGCCATTCTGATACAGATAAGCCTTTGACATTCCTCCATGGAAAAAACCATCCGGATACACGGGATATAAGGTAAGACCAATACTCGACATACCCGACAGGCGAACATTCTCAAGCATCTGGGCATTTACGGTACGTATCTCGTCTTCCGTTAATAAGCCAGCCTCTATAGCGACAGCCGTCCCACCATGATAATGAATGGCCAGCTCGTCGAATCCTTCCGGTATCGGCGATTTCTCAGGATAGATATGAGGAATGAATTTCTGTCGCTTCTCGTCCCATAAATGAGTCCGTACATTCTTGGCGATTCCCTCCCGTAAACTTCTCCAACGGGGAGCTTGCGGAGAATCGGGAGCCATCTCCAATAAATAATCTAAAGCGATAAGAAACATAGCGTTATCATATACGTCAATGGCCGGATCGGATAGCTCATTCATGTCACATCCGAAATCATCGTTCGGCTGTACGTCGCCCCAATCAGCGGTCATCGCTCCATAAAGCAATCCATATTTCTCATTATATCGTTCCCGCATCAGATAATCTACCATTGCGTTCATTCGCTCGAGAACGGTCTTCCCGGCAACTTTCTCATTCAATATCTCCCGATCACCCGTCTTACGAATGTATTTACCTGCGATCTGAATCAAGGAAGACTCTTGGTCCGTCTCTACCGTATTCTTAAAAGCGACATGTTTCGGGGCGGCATTCGAATAATAAGGCGTATCATCATACCATGTAAAATCTTCTTTCAGCACATAACCATCGATCATCTCATCATTCGGCTGTTGAAGAGCGAAAAACAATAAGATAGCTTCCCGCAGTTCGTGTGGATCACTCTCCTCGCAAGCGATCTCTATAAACGTATTCATATCACGAGCCCATATCTGGGAATAACCGCTGCCCGCGTTAAAACCATTGCGGATGGTAGCACGAGCCATACTATCGACCTTCAACAAATTCGTATCAGACAATATCTGATTGGCCAATCGCTGTCTATCGGTTAATCCCGTACAAGACAAAAAAGATACAAATACAAAAGAAACTACAACTAGAATTTTATTCATGGCATTATGTTATGATTTATGTCGGCAAAATTATTTCAATAATCCAGAAAGGAATACTACATTTGTTCCGATTTACTTGTACAATCTTATGATTTATAGATCATGGTCAAGATAAAAGAAGGATTTAAGGGAGAACGGCTCGTTTCTTTACCCGAGGAACTATTGGCAAGCTACCGGAGGGAACCGCTCATCAATAATTTATATGTACGCAAGATCGGTTTCTTCCCACGTGTTAAATATCATTTTCTCCAAAAAGAACATGGCTGTGACTACGCCATGCTTATTTATTGTACGGAGGGAAAAGGATGGTATCGTATCCTCGGTAAACAATATACCGTGGAGAAATACCAATATATCATCATCCCTCCCGGTATCCCCTACTCATTCGGGGCAGACGAGGGAGATCCATGGACTATTTACTGGTTACACTTCCAAGGGAAGCTTCGCGATCAATTCCTGCCGTCGCATCCGGTTCCGGTCACTATTTCGCCGAATGAATATTCCCGTTTACAAGATCGGTTACGGCTGTTTGAGGAGATATATAGCAGTTTCTCCATGGGATATATTAAAGAATATATGATTTATTCCTCCATGTGCCTTTACAATTTTCTGGCCTCTTTCATCTATCTGGAGCAATTCCGCCATATCATGATTCCCTCGCAAAAAGAATATCCGTTCACGGCACGGGTTATTCATTATATGCGTGAGAACATCCAGCAGAATCTTACCTTGAAGGAATTAGCGTCTTATTTCAAATATTCCCCTTCTCACTTCTCGGCTCTCTTCTTTGGCGAGACCGGGGTCTCGCCCATGAATTACTTCATACGCTTGAAAATACAGAAGGCTTGTGAATATATCGAGCTAACGAATATGAAGTTGAATGAGATCGCCACGCATCTGGGATTCGAGGATGCCGCCTACTTCTCGCGTACGTTTACGAAAGTTATGGGTTGCTCTCCTTCCGTTTATCGTAAAAAGGAGATGGAGATATAGAATTCGTTTGGATTTCTAGTATTTCTCATGAGAATAAAATATATTTGTACAATAGATATTTAAACGAACATAAAGTAAGTAGTTACTATGATAGACCTAACACAGTTCACCCCTTGGACTCTCTTTACGGATCTTGGATTCATTTCGATACTTCTATTGGTTGGCAAATTCATACGAGTCAAGGTAAAACTGATACAACAATTATTCATCCCACCCAGCTTGATCGCGGGCTTGCTAGGACTGGCGTTCGGACCTAATGGACTGGGGTGGATTCCGCTTTCCAATGACTTAGGTACTTATGCGGCTATCCTTATCGCCTTGGTGTTCGGCGCGTTGCCTTTATCTTCCCCGAACGTCTCCATGAAAGAAGTAGCGAAACGAGTCGGGCCGATGTGGGCGTACGCTCAGGTGGGTATGTTATTGCAATGGGCATTAGTAGGCTTGTTCGGATTGTACGTGATCAAGCTGATCTGGCCGGACCTGAATGACGCTTTCGGCATTATGCTGCCGACAGGCTTTTATGGCGGACACGGCACGGCCGCCGCTATCGGGTCCGCGTTCGAGGGATTGGGCTGGGACGAGGCTCGCAGTTTAGGCATGACAACCGCTACCGTGGGGGTTATTTGCTCGATCATCGGAGGTTTACTGATGGTCAAATGGGCGGCCAAGCATAAACAAACCGCTTTTATCTCGGATTTCGACGATCTACCGGACGAGCTGAGAAGTGGGTTGCTGCCAGAGGATAAGCGGGATTCCATCGGAGAGGCTACTACTTCCTCCATATCCATCGATACGCTGACTTTCCATGTGGCTTTGGTATTTGTCGTGGCTTTTTTGGGATATATGGTTAGCCAAACCGTAAAGGTGTATTATCCGGTATTGGAGTTACCTGTTTTCAGTTGTGCCTTTATCATTGGATTAGTATTAAAGAAATTCTTCGACGCGACAACCATATCCAGATATATCTGCCCGCAGACGACCCAGAGGCTGAGCAGTTCCTTCACGGATATGTTGGTAGCTTGCGGTGTAGCGTCTATCAAGCTAGGGGTGATCGTAAAATATGCCTTGCCGCTTATCGTACTCATCATAGCGGGCGTGGCGATCGTCTGGTGCATAACATTCTTCTTAGGAAGAAGATTAGCCAAGACCTTTTGGTTCGAGCGCATGATTTTCGCTTGGGGATGGTGGACCGGCACGATGGCCATGGGCATCGCCTTGCTGCGGATCGTCGATCCGAAACTTTCCAGCAAAGCGATGGATGATTACGCGATGGCTTACCTGCCTATCGCTCCCATAGAGATCTTATTGATCACCTTCGTCCCCATCCTTTTCGTCAACGGATTGGGAGTTTGGTTGCTATTAGCCTGCTTGGTCCTTTCCCTACTGATCTTGCTACTGGCGTGGAAGATGGGATGGTGGATTACTCGCTCTTGATACTATTTACCGGGTTCTCGTTCGCCGCTTTCCAGTTCTGGAAGCTTACGGTCAATAATGTGATTACGGTTACGATCAATAAGGCGATTAAGAATACCCACCAATGAAGCGGAGTCTTATAAGCGAAACCCTCGAGCCACATCTTCGCGCCCTGCCAAGCGATCGGCGCCGCTATCACGAAGCAAATACCTACAATCCTCAGATAGGCCTTATTAAACATCAGCAGGATCTCCCCTACCGTAGCTCCATGTACCTTGCGGATACCTATTTCCTTACGGCGGTATTGAGTCTCGAACACCACTAAGCCAAATACCCCGACCAAAGAGATAATAATCGCCAGTAAACTAAAGACCGTAACCAGATCGCGCAGGTTCTCCTCTTTCCGGTAAAGATGATTAAAGATCTCATCATAGAACTCGATATTGAACGGATAGGAAGGGTCTAATTCTCTCATCGTCTCCTGGATGTGTCCTACTACGGCATGAATGTCCGATCCGGCTTTCAAGCGGATATAAGAGATTGGCAAAGAATAACCAAAGTTTCCGACCAAGAAAGCGATATTATCCTCTCCACCACGAAGCGAGGTGAATTTCACATCGTCGGAGAAACCGATAAGATGACCGGAAGAATAGCTATCGAACGCGTCACCCACTTGCATATCCAACCCCTCCATCGCCGTACGATTGAATATATAAGACACATGATCCGAAAGTTCGTCCGCCTTTGAGAAATCTCTCCCTTCTATAACCGGAATCCCCATCACCCGCAAGAAATTGGAAGATGCTATAATTATGAAATACTGAAAGTCCTTGCCCTTATAACTACCGCCATTCGTGTTATACCCGTCCTTAGAGCCCACTTTCTCCATAGCGAAAGCTACATCCTCGATCCCCGGATTCTCTTTCAAGCGATTCACATATGTATCGTGATGCTTATTGTACATTGTCTCATTCAGCTCCACGATAGCTACCTGATCCTTATCGAATCCTAAAGAGAAATTCCGCATATAACTATTCTGGATTTGTACAAAGCAAGCCCCGATAATCAACACGATCGAAACAACGAACTGGACACAAATCAATGTCGTACGTAACTTACGCCCGGAAGGAGATAACCCGAAGCTGCCCTTCAGCACCAAGGCCGGAGGAAAAGAAGTTATATAATAAGCAGGATAAATACCCGCCAGCCAACCGATAACCAACGCTACGATGCCACACAAGAAAACGATCGGAAGATTTGAGACCAAACTCAAATCGGCCTCGATAAAAGGTAGCGCTTCCGCCCAATCCAATCCCCAAACGATAACGAGACTTACCAGCCATGCTATAAAACTAATAAGGGCTGCCTCTATCAATAAAGATCTGCGCAACAAAGTATCCGAACTACCCAATACCTTCTGCGTATTGATACTTTTGATTCGCAACGGAGTCAGAGAAGTGCTAAAGTTCGTGAAGTTAATAGCCGCGACAATGACGATCAGAAGAGCTATACCGAACAATAAGGCCGTGACTTCCTTGTTTCCGCTCCGGAATGTACCACCGTCTTGCGTCTCATTCATATAATAAATATCAGTCAGCGGAACGAGCCGGATCTGTTCTCCTTCATGGTAAATCTTCTTGAAATCAAAATGACGGTTGAAATTATCGGCAACCTCATCTGCCATGGCAGGATTATCAAGCAATAAATAACAAACCCAGTTACTTGAGCTAAAATTATTGATATTATAATCCGGATCGATCGCCGTATAGACCACGTTCCGAAGCTGCGTGTTCTCCGGGAAATCCTTATAAACCGCACCAATCGTAAAGAGTTTAGCCGATTTAGTCCAGATATTTTCTTCCGCTCGCAACGTCTTACCAACCGCGGAGATGTCTTCCCCAAACAACTTGTCAGCCAAGCTTCGGGGTACCATTACTTTCTCGGGATCTTTCAAGCAATCGATATCGCCTTCCACGATCGGGAACGCGAATATCTTCGGTAAACTAGCGTGGCAGGTTGTCACGATTTCCTTAAACCCAAACGGTTGCCCGTTTCTATCCACCGAGAGATAAACACCATTTTGGCCAAAAGAAGGAGTCAACAATGTACCCGCCTCTATATGCGGGGAAGATTGGATGACAGCCTCCACAAAGGCACGGGGTAATATTGTCCCGAAAGTACCCGGAATGGTCAAGTCCACCCTAAAAATCCGCCCGGACGTAGGATGGCAACGGTCAAAAGTCCGCTCAAAATTAATCTGTATCAAAATCACGATAAAAGCGGCGAAAGCAACCGCAAGACCGGCTACGTTCAATGCGGTCGCCATTTTAAACCGCCTCAACACACTTAGAAAGTTTCGAATAATCGTTTTCATTTTATTATAGTTTCATTTATTATTCCGTTTTAATGCTATCCACCGGATTCGCGTTCGCCGCACGCCAGTTTTGGAAAGTTACCGTAAACATCGTTATTAAGGAGACAATTAATAGAGCGAATGCAAATATCCACCAATAAATAGGAGTTTTATAAGCAAAACCCTCTAACCATTTCCGTACGCCATAATAAGCCAAAGGAGCCGCTATGATAAAGCAAACGCAGACAATACGGAAATAAATCTTATTGAACATAACCAAGATCTCATGAACCGTGGCCCCGAATACCTTACGAATACCGATCTCTTTCCGGCGATACTGGGTCTCGAATATAACGAGGCCGAATATACCGACAATAGAGATAATCACAGCCAACAGGCTAAACAATAAAATCATCGTACTTAAATTCCGTTCTTGATGATATAAATGATCGAAAATCTCATCATAAAATTCCACCTCACAAGGATATGTGGGATCTAAGTGGGCTACTGTCTTACGGATATGATCCACCACGCCCATGATATCGCTTCCCGCTTTCACACGAATAAAAGAATAAAGCATCAAACGAGGTTCATTAATAACAAAACCTAATTCGGAGACGCTTTGTCGCAAGGAAGTAAATTTAACATCATCTACAAATCCGATGACGGAACCATCGGCCGATTCCTCCTCAAGCCATGGAATCCGCATGATATCATTCGGTTCCATGTTCCATTTATCCCGCATTTGTCTATTGAATACATAACTATAGTTGTTACCTCTCTCATCAGACTCGGTAGGCATCCGCCCCCCAATCAATGGAATACCCATTACTTTGAAGAAATTCCAAGAAACAGAAAGAGAAGTGAAATTAACACTCTGCTCTTTATATACACCTCCCCACGTACGATAGCTATCCTCCGATCCAAACTTCTGGGAACAGAACGCCACATCCTCTATTCCCGGATATTCTTTCAATCCACCCACGTAACTATCCTTATGGTCATGCATAATATTCCGGTTCAGCTCGACAACTACTACCTGATCTTTGTCGAAACCCAAAGAATATTTTTGCATAAACCTATTTTGTTGACGAACGAACATGGCTGATATAATCAATACGATAGAAACGATAAACTGAAAACCGATCAATGCCGTACGCAACTTCTTCCCAGAGGAAGAAAGCCCGAAAGAGCCTTTCAATACTAATGCCGGAGGGAAAGAAGTCATATATAAAGATGGATAGATCCCCGCAATAAGACCTATTATAACAGATAATACAGCTAAGCCACCTACTAAACCGGGGTAAGCAGTCAATGTCGTATCCGCTTGCACAAAATACAGCCATCCCATATGTCCTAATCCCCAAACGATAAACAAAGAACAAAGGAAAGCAAGCAAACTAATACCCACGGCTTCAAATAACAGGGAAGCACGTAATATGCCAGCAGAACTCCCCAGAACTTTTTGCGTGTTGATACTCTTGATGCGCAAAGGCGCCAAAGAGGTACTAAAATTCGTGAAGTTGATACCCGCCACAATAATCACCAGAAAAGCGATCAGCATCAGTAACCGGGCTTTCTCCGCGCTACCGCTTTTCACTAAACTTCCGCTGGAATCCTCGTTCATATAATAAATATCGGTTAGGGGGACCAGCTCGACATGTATATCTTTCGCCATATCCCCATATTGCTTCGAATAGTCAAAATGGGCATCAAAATTCTCAGCTACTTCTTTCGGGGAAGCAGAAGGATCTAGCATCACGTAACAGAAATAGTTACTACTTATCCAATTCGTCAGTGCGTAATCCGGAGACATCTCTGTATAAATCACGTTTTTCAACTGTGTGTTTTCCGGGAAATCCTTATAAACACCTCCTACGACCAAATATTTCACACCCGGTTTCGTCCAGATCCCACCATCGGGAACGATCTGCTTTCCAATTGCCGATTCCTTTCCAAATAATCGGTGAGCCATACTTTCGGGCATCAAGGCTTTTTCCGGTTCCGACAAGCAAGAAGATTCTCCTTCACACATCGTAAACTGAAACATCCGGGTAATCTCCGGATGGCAAGTTATGATCGTCTCCTTAAAACCTTGCTTTCCTTCTTTTCTTGTAACAGTCACATACATCTCTCCTATATACGGATTGATTAACGTACCAGCCTCAATATGCGGGGAAGAGTGGATAAACGCCTCTATCAACGGGCGGCAATGGATCATGCTTGCTCCATCCGGGAAAGAAAGTCCCATCCGATAAATCCGGGTCGAGTCCGGATGACAACGATCGAAGTTACGCTCAAAGCTTACTTGCATCATGATAATTAAAAACGCGGCGAAAGCGACCGCCAATCCCGCTACATTCAAAATGGTAGCTACCTTGAAACGTATTAATACATTGATGAAATTGCGTATGATTGTTTTCATAACTTGCTCTATTTTATTGATACTAAAATCGACCCAAAAAGAGTATTCCTTAAATAAGATGGCTGATATTCATTCGTTTCAAGATATTCAAAGAAACCTTGTTCAACGCAATTGTCTCAACCTCTTCCGTACGGAAAAACTTACTTAAACCTTCGATCTTAATCATGGCTGTATTTGTTTTAATTTATTATACTCAAATCCATCTAATAATATTCAAATAACGTGCCAAACTACATATTAAACTAATACTCAATAAATTAATTCTCAATTCATAAAACAGAAGTGTCCAATAATTGGACACCATTGTACAATTATTGGACACATGCTTTTCTATGAAAGCAGCAATCTGATTCTACAAAAATCTTCTATTCATTCTTAATACTATGTACTGGATTCTCATTCGCCGCACGCCAGTTCTGGAAAGTGACAGTCAATATCGTGATAACCGCTATGATAGCAAAAGCGATCAAATACACCCACCAATACATAGGAGTCTTATAAGCGAAATTCTCAAGCCATCGATGTACCACGTAACCGGCGATCGGCGCCCCCAAAACAAAACAAACACATAAGATTCGTATGTATGTTTTGTTAAACATCACGATAATCTCCTCGGTAGTAGAGCCTAATACCTTACGGATACCGATCTCTTTCTTCCGGTACTCACTATCGAATACGACCAAACCGAATACCCCTACCACCGAGATAAAGATCGCGATTAAACTAAATAAGGTAATCAATGAACTGAGGCTTCTCTCTTTCTCATAAAGTCCGTTCAATACCTCATCGAAGAAACGGACATTAAACGGATATTCCGGATCAAATGATTGAAGCGTAGTCTTGACATGTTGCATAGCCCCCCGTAAGTCAGAGCCGGCCTTTACCTTTATATAAGCGTAATTAGGTTGGTTTCCCCAATTATTAGTACCCCATACAAAAAAGGCCATAGGCGTTACCTCCGTACGGAAAGAGGCGAATTTAACATCCGGCATAAAACCGACAATCTCCATACTATCTATTAAAGATCCTATCTCCAGCCCATATTCTGTCCGGGCACGTTCGTTAAAGACAAACGTGCCATAACGTTTCGCCTTATCTTCCTCCCGGAAATCACGACCTTCCGATATTTTCACATTCATCACCTTCAAAAAAGAAGATTCAACCGGTAGACATTGGAATTGTATATCCTTATCCCGGTATTTACGTCCCCATCCCATGTATTGGTCCTGACTAGAAAGGAGCATCTCCGCATATGTAACCTCTTCGATACCGGAGAAAGATTTCACTTGGCTGGCGAAAGCATCCCGACTTTTCCGGATGTTGTTATTCATATTCGTAATAATTATCTCTTCCTTATCATAACCGAGAGGGGTGTTTTGCATATAATAATTCTGCAAATACATGAATGTAGCACCGATTATCAGACCAAATGAAGCTACAAATTGTATACCGATCAGCACGTTACGTAATTGGCGACCTTTCGGGGATAGACCGAAACTTCCTTTCAATACCAAAGCCGGAGGGAAAGAGGTCATATAATAAGATGGATAGATACCAGAAAAAATACCAGTCGCTATAGCGATAAGGGCGGTTAACCATACTAGCCCCCAATGTGCCGACAACGTAATATCCGCATCAATCAAGGATGCGATACTTGTCTTTCCCGTCATATACACCAAGAGCAGCCCTATAAAATAAGAGAAAACACTAATAAACATGGCCTCTAATATCAAAGCCAGACGGATCACAGACTCTTCGCCACCCAATACTTTCTGCGTATTAATGCTCTTGATACGCATTGGAGTAAGCGCCGTGCTAAAGTTCGTAAAATTGATGCCAGCGATCACTACGATCACGATAGCGATCGCAAACAACACCAACAAAGTTTGCTTACTGGATTTAGGAGTCGTATCATATTGAATACCCGTTGTATAATGAACATCAGGCAGTGGGTTCAAACGAATATGATACCCGCCCCAATGTTCTTTCACGGGAGTAGGATCAAAATGAGCCGCAAAATTCTCAAACAGCCCTTCAGCGTTCTTTGGATCATCTAACCGAACATAAAATACATAACTCCAGTTTCCCCATTCTTGAATATTTTCCCTCGGATCCATCCTCTGGTAAATACAGTTTTGTACAGACGAATTACGGGGAAAATCTTTATATACACCTCCAACTATCAACCTATCACCATTCTCAAATAACAACTGTTTACCAACAGCCGATCCGTTTCCAAATAATTTATAAGCCATGCTTTGCGGTAGCAAAACACTGGTCGGTTCCTCCAAGGCCGATTGATTCCCTTCTAAGAAATCAAAATCAAACACCTTTGTAAAATCTGGATAAACATTTAAGTATTGTTCCCTGAAACTATTCCGTTCGCCATTCTCTTCCACAGAGAAAAATAATGCACCATCCCATGAATTTACCAATGTCCCTGCGACAATATGTGGAGAAGATTGAATGAAGGCATCTGCCAACGGACGGCAGACAATCGCTTGCCCATCGCCATCGTTCTGTATTATTTCCACCCGGAATATTGATTCCGTATCTGTATACCCCCGGTCAAAATTCCGGTCATACTCGACTTGCATCATAATTAAGATGAAGGCAGCAAAAGCAATCGAAAGTCCTAATACATTTAATAGCATCGCCATCTTGAAACGGCGCAATACACTCAAGAGATTCCTCAAAATAGTTTTCATACGTAATTTTATATTACCTGTTATATTATTCGTTCTTAATGCTACGGACCGGATTCTCATTGGCGATATTCCAAGATTTCAGGATCACGCATCCCCAAATGATCGCTAGAACCAGTAGAGCCGTAGATATGAAAATAAAAACAGTCAGCGGTATCTTATCCGCGAATTGCCTCAACCAGCTCTCTCCCACGACTCGTGAGGCTATCACTCCTAAAAGGATAGCCGGGAAAGCCGTGATCAAAACATCCTTAGATAAAAGACGTAAAATATTCGGGGCCGTCGCTCCATTCACCTTGCGAATCGCTATCTCCTTGCTCCTACGGTGCATCTCGTCCGTAATATACCCTAATAATCCCATTAAGGTGATCAGCAAGATAGCGATCGAGGCAACAAAGACGCCGTCACGGAAATGACGGGTTCCCTCATACTGAGACTCTATGATCGTTTTCAGCACCGTAAAACCGACATCCTCATTCGGAAATAGTTCCGCTATCTTATCATTCATTTCCCGTAAATATTCCGGAGTTAGCTCGGAGACACGAACCGTAAAGTTACAATAACTCATCCGGTCACAACCAAACATGATGACCGGTAACTGGGGAGTGAAGAAGGAATTCACCATGAAATCACGGGTTACACCCACTATTTTTCCTTTTAAATTACCCTCATCATCATAAATATATTTACCGATCGCAGCATCCGTCCACCCACGTTTACTCACGAATGACTCATTCACTAAAATATCCCCGTCACCTTTTAGTGGTTGCCCCTCAAGCAAGGGGATTTTCATCAGAGAGAGATAATCGGCGTTATAGTTTACCTGACGGGCCGTGAACAGCCAGTTTTTCTCATTATCCAGAATAGGGAAACCACCATAACCACTTAGAATGTCCATGGACGAAAGCCCCGTAGCCATGACATAAGGTAACTTCTTGAACTCGGCGGTAAGTTTGGCCGTTTTCGGATCATCCATATTATTCAAGGGGGCATACACTATATTTTCCGGATCATATCCTAAATCATTATTCATTAGCCGATCATATTGCAATAACACGATCACCAATAATGTAATGACAAACGCTATTCCCCCAAACTGGATAAAAAGCAAACTCCGCTTCCATCCCTGCTTACCCGAAGTAGATACCCGGAATACTTGGGTAACCGGGATAACGCTGAACAAACGGGCCGGTAGCAAGGCGGACAAAATGAATATAGCCAAGATCATGATCGCAGGAAGCCATATAGTCTGCGCATTCAATAAAGTGCCCAAAGTAGGAACAGCCGCCATATCCGCTACATATTCCCGGAAAGCGAATAAAAGCAATGCCATACATACAAGAGCCACTACAAATAAAGCCGCCGTCTCAAACAAGAACATATTGAAAATGTCCTTGCAGGAAGCTCCATTACATTTGTGTACTCCTACGGATCTCGCCCGGATCGGCAGAGAAGATACCGAGTTCAAGATATAATTCATCGCCGCCACGAATAACAAAGCGAAAGCCAGTACGCTCATGATCACCACCATCCGCTTCACCTCGGTACTTTGCGTATATATCTCCGAGACCGGTTTGATATAAAGCTCCATATCAAAACCTTGTTTCCTCTCTCTTTCTACATCTATATATTTAGGCAATAAAGCCGGTATTTTCTGATTGATTTGTTCCGGGAACACACCCGGTTTCAGGCGGATATAGCCCAGATAACTATCGTCGGCACCCCAACCGGCATAGGCACCGAACTGGGTTTTCATATTAATGAAAGAAGCGACAGCGTCAAAACGTAAATGACTATTTTCCGGTATGTCACGGAATATCCCGGCCACCGTATAAGGATAGTTTTTTCCGTACAGCAGTTGTTTCCCGATCGGATCTTCCTTGCCAAATATACGTTCAGCCATTTTTTCCGATAAGAAAACTTGATCTTCGATTCCTAACAAACGGTCATCCCCTCTTAGCACCTTGATTCCCATCGTACGGAAAAAGAGGGAATCCGCCATCATCAAACGGGGCTTGAACCGATCCTCACCATGATACAATACGGCTCCGTATCTTCTCCGGCAAACCGTCGCGTACTGTATCTCGGGGAACTCTTGCCGCAAAGCCTCCGGGATCGGGGCAAATAGGATACGAGACCCATCTTCCTCTCCCGTTTTATCATCATTGTATCGCACATGCACGCTATACAAATCTTCCACTTGGTCAAAGAATGTATCGAAGCTCAATTCAAAAGCGACCCTAGCGAACAGGATCAATCCCACTCCAAGTCCTAGTGTCAAGGACAGAACCTTGATCACATTTCCCCCTCGGCCTCGAAGTAAATAACGGATTGTATAATATAGCTGTCTCATCGATTTGTATTTAAGTTAAATTGAAAGCTAACCGACCTTCACAGGCCAATTAGCTTATAAAAAACTCTTGTGTGTATGTGTTTATGTCATGTTGACTAAATAAATTCACTAACGGAAGAAACAACGCTACCGTCGAATAAATTGATCACACGGTGGGCGAAACCCGCGTCGTGCTTGGAGTGCGTCACCATTACGATTGTCGTTCCCTCCTTATTCAGCTCGGTGAGCAGCTGCATAACCTCGGCACCGTTCTTGGAATCCAAGTTACCCGTTGGCTCATCGGCCAAGATTATCTTCGGGTTGGAAACTACCGCACGGGCGATAGCCACACGCTGTTGCTGACCTCCGGAGAGTTGCTGAGGGAAGTGAGCCGCACGGTGGCTGATATTCATCCGCTTCAAGATATCCGTTACCATCTGCTTACGCTCCGACGCCTTGATCTTTAGATAAGTCAACGGCAGCTCCACGTTCTCGAAAACGTTCAACTCGTCTATCAAGTTGAAGCTCTGGAACACGAAACCGATGTTTCCCTTACGGACCTGCGTACGCTCTTTCTCTTTCAAGTGTCCTACCTCTTGGTCGCCCAAGTAATAATTTCCCTCGGAAGGGTTATCCAGCAAACCCAGAATATTCAACAACGTAGACTTACCGCAACCGGAAGGTCCCATGACAGCGACGAACTCGCCATCTTTTACCTCCAAAGAAACCTTATTCAACGCAATTGTCTCAACCTCTTCCGTACGGAAAAACTTACTTAAACCTTCGATCTTAATCATGACTGTATTTGTTTTAATTGTTATCTAACTATTTAATTTACCATATCTAATTCAAATAGTGTGCCAAACTAACTAAATATTTAATTCTCAAACAAGTAGTATTTTACTTTCCAAAACAGACTGTCCAATTATTTGACAGTGGTGTACAAAATTTAGACACTACTATCCAATATCTCGACATAAAAAAATAGTCTAAATTATAATAGTCTAACTCGCCACGCATATACCATAGTTTCAAAAAGACTTCCTGCATGATATCCTCGGCATCCTCCGGGTTATCAAGCAGCCTTCTCGCGTAAAGGAATAGTTTCTCCCGCAAAGGCAATATCTCTTTTTTAAACTGTTCTTGTTCCATTCTATCTTAATGACAATCGAGAAAAGAAAACGTAACATGGCTGGAGAAAATAAATTCAAGGTCTTTGTCATTCTAGTATTATAGTCGTGCCACCCTTATGGCACGATAATGCCACGGCGATGGCACGATGATGCCATAGCGATGGCACAACGAAGCCACGCTGGTGGCACAGCCGTGCCACTATAACGGCACCGGCTTGGCACTGTAAGTTATTACTAAATAGCCCTATACATCACAGATACGGATACACTTCTCCAAGGAAGCGATCTTGTCTTCTTGGGCGGGGACGAACTCCTGCCCAACGAAGCCTTTATAGCCTGTCTCCATAAGAGCCTTGATGATAGCCGGATAATAAAGTTCCTGCGTCTCGTCGATTTCCGCACGTCCCGGACTACCTCCGGTATGGACATGGGAGAAGTATTGATTATATTTCCGGATATTCTCGATGATATTCCCCTCCATGATCTGCATATGATAAATATCATATAGTAACTTAAAATTAGGGGAACCGATACGGCGACAAAGCTCCGCCCCCCAAACCGTATGATCGCACAGATAATCCTTATGGCCGACACTGTTCAAAAGCTCCATGGTCAAGACGACCTTATGTTTCTCCGCTAACGGGATAAGGCGCTTCAACCCCTTCTCGCAGTTCTCCCAGCCTTGCAAGTCCGTTACGCCATTACGTCTGCCGGAGAAGCAAATCAAGTTTGTCAATCCAGCGTCCGCCACCATCGGGATCACCTTCTCATAACTGGCGACCAACTCGTCATGCAAGGCCGGATCATTGAAACCTCGATCTATTCCAAGCCCGGCCCCTTGCGCCATCGCCACCGTCAAGCCATGTTTTTGTACGATCGGCCAATCTACCGGGTCCAGCAACTCAACGGATTCAATCCCTATATGCTTGCAGATCTCACAGAACTCGTCCAGCTTATAATCGCCGAAACACCATTTACTTACGGAATGGCGGACATTTCCTTTCAAGGGTTCCTTCACGTCTGTTTTCTTTTTCGCGGCGGCTGCCGCCTCGATACCTGTAGTCGCCAAAGCCACGCCTCCAGCTAAAAATGTCTTGATAGCCGTTCTTCTTGATATGTTTTCCATGTATTCGAATTTGATAGTTAATAGGAGACAAATATAGTGAAAATCGGATATAATATCCTGAGGCGTTGGTATTACATCCAAAAACACTACTTTTGCATCGGAAGTCACTCTACATGAAAAACACATCATATACAAAACGATCTATTTATCTGATCCTATTCTTTATAATAGGATGCACTTCATCCCTATACGGAATGGAAGGCGCAGGTGTGTATTTCAAGGCGAGCCTATGCGGAAAAATCTATAAGCATTTATCCTTTCTTGTAGAAGAGGACATCCGTCCGAGAGATGACTTTAAGGAAGCGGAATGGTTCCTCACCACCGTTGAGGTAAACTACAAGTTTAATAAATATCTTCTGGCAGGAAGCGGATATATGTCTCTAGCACGATACAAGGCATCCGACGAGTTACGAAACCGATATTATCTCTACGCTACGGGGACTTATTCGGCCGGACGTTTTACCCTCTCTGTCCGGGAACGTTTTCAAAGTACCTATAAGGTTCACGCCGAACATCCCAAGAATTATCTGCGTTCGATGCTGACCCTCTCCTATAAGATCGGCAAGAGTGGTTTCTGTCCTTTTGCCTACACCGAGGTCTTCAATGATACGCGAAATAAGATGCGGTCCGATAAGATCCGTTTCTCCACAGGAAGTAATTACCAACTAAACCCGAACAATAACCTCCAACTCTATTATCGCTACCATATATTTAATGTAGACGATCCCGTGAATTACCGCCATGCGATCGGTATCTGCTATACCCATCGCTTTTAATAAGAATTTTCGTACCTTCGCGTCCCGAGTGCTTGATAAACCTCGTTAAAAACAAGAAGACATGCAAAAAACAGTTACAGTACCTTTCATGCTGCTAGGTATACTTTTTAATATATGCCTTGTAGCGTCCAATCTTTTAGAGACAAAAGTAGTGCAAGTAGGCGGTATAACGGCTACCGCAGGTTTGATCGTATTCCCGATCTCGTATATCATCAATGATTGTATAGCGGAAGTGTGGGGATTCAAGAAGGCACGGCTAATTATCTGGAGTGGCTTCGCCTCTAATTTTCTGGTGATCGCATTCGCGCAATTGGCGGTATTATTACCGGCCGCCCCTTTTTGGGAGGGTGAGGAAGGTTTCAATTTCGTCTTCGGGATGGCCCCACGTATAGCGGTCGCCAGCTTGATAGCGTTTTTGGCCGGTTCTTTCCTGAACGCCTATGTGATGAGCAAAATGAAAATCGCCTCCAACGGAAAGAATTTCTCGTTACGAGCGATCGTGTCTACCCTTATCGGTGAGAGCGCCGATTCCCTGATCTTTTTTCCGATCGCCTTCGCAGGATTGATCCCGGCCGGAGAATTGCTTATCATGATCGGGACGCAGGCGGTACTTAAATCCTTGTACGAGGTTATCATCCTTCCCGTCACCATCCGTGTCGTAAAGTACATCAAGAAAGTAGACGGGAATGATGTGTATGATCTTGGTACCTCGTATAATATCCTAAAGGTTAAAGACATTTAGGCCGGGACCAAACAATGACTGGCCTTCATTTGAATAGATGCGACCAATCCTCCCTTTGCTGCGGCATATAGGACTTCATTCCCAATAATTCAGCCGCCCGGCAATTCACGGAAGCGTCATCAATCAGCATAGTCTCCTCGGCTAAAAGATTCGAGTCCTTCAGTACGTACTCAAAAATATCCGCGTTCGGCTTCAGCATATGCAATTCGTAAGAGAGGTAAATCTTATGGAAGAAATCTTGGGCACAAAGACCTTGATAAGAGAAATAGGTATCTTCGGACCATTTCCAATGAAGCTCGTTCGTATTGCTCAGAAGCATCGTATTATAGCGTTCACGAAGCTCCAATAGCAGACGCAACTTATTTTCCGGGACGTCTCCCAACATGGCGATCCATGCCGTGTCGATTTGTTCGTCCGTCAGGGGCTTTCCCGATAAGGCACGAATATCATCGCGAAACTGTTCCACCGAAATCGTTCCCAACTCTAATCGCTCAAACAAGTCCTTATGTTGATAGTTATTCGTGATCTGTTCCCGGATATTCTCCACGCCCAGATTCTCGAAAGCCTCGATACAACGGTTGCGAGTCAGGTTAATAAGCACACCGCCCAAGTCTATAATCAAGTTCTTTATGCCTTCCATATCATTTCTTTTTATACCAGCTACGACGTCTACGATGTCGTCTTTTCTGTTGATAACGATTGATCCGCTTGTAAACGACCCAGACAAACAACAAGCCGAAAACAGCGAATATCAATATAACAATCCAAGAGTTAAGATTGTCACCTTTTACCCGGCTCCACATTTCCAGAACCACCTCCGTCTCGTTCCCGAAATCACGGATCATGGCACAACGTTCCACGACCCTCCGGTCCGGATATTGAGCCGGGTCTATCTGGATACGCTCCGCTCCCGGTCCGAAGAAATAACTTACGTCCGAGAACTCGGTCAGCGTCGTATCGATCTTTTCCGCCAATATTTCCGGGGTAGCCACGGTGCTGACATATCCGGTCACTTCCATATTACGGCTGACGATGTCCGGACGGCATAGATAGTCCATAAAATAACTGGCGGCCTTCACGTTGCGAGCGTATTTAGGGATCGCCCAACCATCGTACCAGATATTACTACCCTCCAAAGGAACCTCATACCCCAGATCTACGCCTACGGCACTCGCCTCTTCCATGGCCCAGACCGCGTCGCCGCTCCAAGTGAAATTCAGCCACGCCTTTCCTTTCGTCATCATCTCCTTACCGAAATCGGCCTCCCAACCGGCGATATTCGGTTTCATCTTCTTCAAGTATTCCTCGGCGATAGCGATCATTTCCGGGGAGCTATCGTTCATCAATTGCTCCACCGTGATCGTACCATTCGCCAATTCCCTCGCATGGGCGTATATGATAGCGGTTCCATAAGCGTCACGATAACTATCCTTCATTAAGATCTTATTCCTGAAACGAGGGTCCCAAAGGCATTTCCACGACATTACCTCGTCCCTCGAGACATCGGCTTTATTATACAACAGGCCGGCGGTTCCCCACATATAAGGAACCACGTAGTCGGTAGTCTTACGGCCCGGCTGACTTAACTTATTCAGTTCCTTTTGGATATAGGGGGAGACATTGTCGATATAATCCGGTGTCTTCCCGAAATTACGGTCGATCGGTAGCAAGAGATTTTTCCGCAGCATGCGCTCAAGGATATACTCCGAAGGGCAAATCAAGTCAAAATCCTCATGTCCCCGCTCGATCTTGGTCAACATGATCTCGTTGATATCAAAGACCTGATAGATAATCCGGACTTCCTCACCCGTCTGTTCCTTATACCATTTCGGGAAATCCGTCAGGACGTCCTCGTCGATATAATCTCCCCAGTTATAAATCTTCAAGATCTTGCTTCTCTCCTCGTCCGAGCGCCCGCAAGAAGTGAACAGCCCCATAAGCAGGGCCAAAACAGACAGAATCGATATAAATTTCTTCATTTTCATTTACGCTCGCTTCGCTTTCTCAGCACGTTTATTTATAACAATCAACAATACTAACACGGTTACGAATATAATCGTTGAGAGGGGACGCAGTTCCGGGGTCAAACCTCCTTTCCGGGCATCCGCGTAGATAAAGGTGGAAAGGGTTTCCAAGCCCTCATTACCAATTGTAAATATGGTCACGGCGAAATCGTCGATAGATAGCGTGAAGGCAAGGATAAAGCCACTGATCATACCCGGACGGATTTCCGGGAAGATCACCTTCCGCAAGGCCTGAAACGGAGTCGCCCCCAAATCCAACGCCGCCTCGTAGATATTCTGGTTCATTTGTTTCAAGCGGGGCATGACGCTTAATACCACATACGGCGTACAGAACGTGATATGCGCCAGCACGACCGTCGTCAAACCTTGAGAGATCCCTAAGCTGACAAACAACAGGAACAAGGAAATACCGGTAATGATATCCGGATTCAACATCGGGATGTTATTGACAAAACTCACGGCATTGCGGGCCCTTGCCTTCAAATTAAAGATCCCGATAGCGGCTACGCTCCCCAACAAGGTAGATACCGTAGCGGCTATCATGGCGATAGCGAACGTATTCCAAAGTGCGCTGACCAACGAATGTTGTACGTTGCCGGCAAAAAGAGAGCTATATAATTTCGTGGAGAACCCGGTCCAGTTACCCAGTACTTTCGCCTCCGTAAACGAGAAGATCATGATAATCAAGATTGGCGAGTAGAGCAATAATAACAAAGCCCATAGATATCCCTTAGCTAAATATTTCACCATCAGATAAGCCCTCCCTCATTCGCCGAATCACTGCTCTCATTGCTGAACAATCCCGTGATTCCGATTAATAACAACATGATAAGAGAAAGCGCCGCCCCGTAGTTCCACATACCGTTATTGATATTCTCCTGTATGGTCGTACCGAAGAGCTTGATATTGTTCATCGTCAACAACTCGGCGATGGCAAACGTAGAGATGGTCGGCATAAACACCATCATGATACCGCTCATCACTCCCGGCATCGATAGTGGGAATACGGCCTTGATAAATACCTGCGACGGATTCGCCCCCAAGTCTTGCGCCGCCTCTATCAAGCTGTGATCCATTTTCTGGAGTGTATTATAAATCGGGTAGATCATAAAGGGCAGGAAGTTGTACACCATACCAAAGATCAAGGCCCCCTCTCCCAGCGGGAAATTCAAGAAATCGAACAAAGCCACGGTAGCCAACGTACGGATCAAGATATTGACCCACATCGGAAGGATAAACAAAACGACCATCGTACGGGAAGTATTAAATCGGGCTTGGCTCAATATCCAAGCGGCCGGATATCCCAGCAGCAGACAAAGAATGGTCGTTATCAAAGCGATCCCGACTGAATACACGAAGGTGTTTATCGCCTCGGGATGGATCATAAACTTACGGAAATTGGCGAAGGTAAACATCCCTTCGTCATTCGTAAAGGCGTAATACACGATCAAGAGGAGCGGTATCACGACAAAGATGGCCAAGAACAGGACATAAGGAATGGTCCAGTTCCTTCGTCTCATAAAAAATGCAGAAAACGTATTGATCACTTCCTTCCCTTTTTAAGCATGAATAATTCGAATTTTATCCGGGGCGATCGTTATGCCGACATGGTCTCCATCATCCCATACATCGTTGGTATCGACAAAGATGTCCTCGTCCCAATCCGTAAACACGGTCAGATGATAATGGTTGCCTTTGTAGAGGATAAATTTCACCTCTCCGGTCAGGCGACCGTCTTCCTCGTTATCCTCCAAGATCACATCTTTAAAATCGATCTCGACTTTCACAGGCGTATTTGGCTCTATATCGGTTACCTCCTTGCATTCGAACGTACAGCCTAGGAATTCCACATGCGTAGCGTCGATGAGCTTTCCCTCGAAGGTATTGCAAATACGCTCTTTCTTCATTACATGGATATCGAAAGGCTTGATAAGAAGCCCGACCTCGCTACCCGCCTCGAAGCAATGGTAATCCTGTACCATGAACTCGTATCCGTTCGGGGTTTGCACCATCATCTCATAATGCACGCCCTTAAAGATGGAGGAGGTTACCGTACCCGTCAACATCGCCGCCTCCGACGGCTCGAAGATGTAAATATCCTCGGGGCGCAACACGACATCTACCGGCATTTGCTCCCCGAATCCCTCGTCCACGCACTCGAACTCATGACCGGCGAAAGAGACTTGCCTATCCTTGATCATCGTTCCGTTCAAGATGTTACTCTCACCGATGAAATCAGCGACAAACGAATTGACCGGCTCGTTATAAATATCGATCGGGGTACCGATTTGCTGGATCTTTCCCTCGCTCATGACAACGATCGTGTCGCTAAGCGTCAGCGCTTCCTCTTGGTCGTGGGTCACGTACACGAACGTAATGCCTAAGGACTTATGCATCTCTTTCAATTCCATTTGCATGTCCTTGCGCATCTTCAAGTCCAAGGCCGCCAACGGCTCATCCAGCAATAACACCTCCGGCTCATTCACGATAGCGCGAGCGATCGCCACACGTTGCTGCTGGCCACCGGAAAGGGAATCGACATCCCGATCCTCATAGTCTGTCAACCCTACCATTTTCAACGCTTGTTTCACTTTCTTCTCGATCGTGGCGGAAGGAAGTTTCTTCAGCTTCAGGCCAAAGGCGATATTATTGTACACATTCAGATGTGGAAATAAAGCATATTTCTGGAATACCGTATTTACGGGACGTTTATGCGGCGGCGTCTGCGTAATCTCCTTCCCGGACATCGTGATAACGCCCTCGGAGGCCGTCTGGAAGCCGGCTATCAAACGCAACAGGGTAGTCTTTCCGCAACCGGAAGGCCCCAAAATGGTTACAAACTCGCCCTTGCGGACCTGTAAATTTACATCATTCAGCACGGCTTTCTCGCCGAAATACTTCGATACGTGCTCCACGCTGATAATGCGATCCGATTTTCGTATTGACATTCTCGCTTGATCTAATTAGAATTAAACAATCATGAACAATGTTCTTATTTATTTTTGCGCGAATGTACAGATTTTAATAAGGCCGGGCACTATCGTTTTTACAAAATCTGACCTTACACCGGGTGAGAAGCGTCGCATTTCTCCAAGATTCGACCGCGCACCCGACGCGGGCGGGATATTTGGGAAATATTCAATCCACGTATATCCGGTAGCTCCCCGATCCCAATCGGTACACAGCCTTCCCATCCTTCAATCCCACGGGCGTGATCCCCTCCTGCCCTTTCTCCATACGAACGGACTTCTCCGATTTGGCGGGCAGATATAAGGTAGCCGTCGTATTAGCGGGAATGGTTGCCTCGTATATATAGCCCTTCTTTTGGATTTGCCATCCACTCTCGATACGGCCATAGGCGGAATCGTAATGACCCCGGATGAACGAGAAGGTTCCGCCGATACGGGGTTGAAGGATGATGTGCTTATAGGCGGGTTGTTCCTCATCCCGCTGGATACCCAAGGTATAAGCTATCATCCACTCCTCGATAGCGCCATACGAATAATGGTTGAAAGAGTTCATATCCACAGGGCCGAAGCCATTTACCAACGTGTAGGAATTCCAACGTTCCCAAATCGTGGTAGCGCCTTGCAGGACAGGATACAGCCATGAAGGATAGGCGGTTTGCTCAAACAGCTTATAGGCGACATCGTCATAACCATTGTCGGATAATACCAAATTCAGGTAAGGCGTACCGATAAAGCCAGTGGTAAGCGTATAATTATGTTTCTTGATATTCTCTACCAGATGCCGGATCGCCAAGGGTTTGTTTTTCTCATTGAACAGATCGAACTGGAGAGGAACCACGTATGAGGTCTGCGTATCCACGATCTTCGCCTCGGTAGCCGCCGTTCCGGGCCACATACCTACTTGCGAGTCCTTACCAAAGATAGATTCCACCGTCGGGGCGAACGTGCGTCCTTCCTCGTTTACAAACAGGTCGTTAAAAGACCTCTTCACGTTCTCGTAGAAAGTACGGAAACGCCTTTGGTCTGCGTCCTTCCCTAAACGTTTCGCTACCTGCTCCATAATCAAAGCGTCGTAAGCGGAGTAAGCGGTGTTCGTCAACATGGAATTCGTCGGCTCGATAGCCAGCCAATCGCCGAAACCACCGAAGGGCTGTACATAGCGTACGGCACGACGCTCCAAATAATCCATATAAGCGACCATGGAAGCGTAATGCTGCTCCAGAATACGCACGTCTCCGTATTGTTGATACATTTGCCACGGTACGATCACGCCGGCTTCCATCCATCCCATGGCACCTCCGCCATCCTCCGCGCCGTGAGGCGGGAAACCGACTACGGGTATATAGTTCGCGTAACTACCGTCATCTCCTTGATTATCCCGGACCGAGTAGAGCCAACGGGTGTAAAACGGATCGACATTCATATTATAAGTAGCCGTACGGGCAAATACCTGCGCATCCCCTGTCCAGCCCATACGCTCATCCCGTTGCGGGCAATCTGTCGGAACCGACAAGAAATTACCCCGTTGGCCCCAGATGATATTATTAAACAAACGGTTGACACGCTCATCCGACGTCTCATAACCGCTCGTCCGCGCACCGATAGATTCCAGCACGATCCCTTTCACCGCCTCCAAGGGTAACGGCTTGTCCACCCCGTGAATCTCCACGTAACGGAAACCATGGAACGTAAAGCGAGGCTCATACGTCTCACCCGCCGCATCCCCTCTCAAGATATAGCGATCCGTGGAAAGGGCGCTCCGGTAATTATCCGTATAGACTTGCCCTTTCTTCTCCTTATACATCGCGATCGTGTACGGGGCGACAGGTTCGGTAGGGATCGTTTCCGGATAATTCATCTCCCCGAAACGGATCGTGATTTCCTGTCCGGCCTTTCCCTTGAAAGTCAGACGGGGAACACCGACCATATTCTGCCCCATATCATAGACATAGACGCCGGGGATAGGCTCTACCACGGACTGAGCGGTCAGGGTCACATTATTTTGTATCGGGCTGCCTACATATCCTTGAATCTCCACATTTACCGGAGGAGCGGCGAATAAGGTCGCCGGTTTCCATGACGAGTCATCAAAACCCGGAGCATCCCAGCCGTTCACCTCTTTCCGGGCATCGTATTCCTCTCCATTCTGAAGGCCGTTAAAAGTGATCGGTCCCCGGTCATAACATTTCCAGCTATCATTCGTAACGATCGTCTCACGAGTACCGTCGGCATACTCGATCACGATCTTTCCCAATAAGGACTGGCGGGTTCCGTATTGATCCTGCCAACCGGTAAGGAAACCGCTATGCTCGCTCCACCATCCGGCGCCCAACATCGCCCCGATACCATTATCGCCTGGTCGTAGCAAATCCGTTATATCATACGTATTATACATGATACGGTAACGGTAATCCGTCCAACCCGGATTCAGATAATCCTTTCCAACCTTCCGCCCGTTCACCGAGAACTCGTAGACACCCCTAGCGGTAGCATATAAACGGGCGCTCTTGACCGGTTTCTCTATCTTTATCTCTTTCCGGAGCATGGGAGCGGATACGTTCTCACCCGGATACCAGACATTGAGCTTTCCCTCCCCTTTCTCCACATAAGTCTCGGCAGGATTGTACAGAAGCGTATTCCACGTATCCTCGCTGATACGCAAGTTGGAGAATGTAGCGGTCTGCCCTTTAGGTTGCAGGAAACCGATCGCATACAAGCGGCAATGATAAACCAACTCTCCATCCGGATAAGGATACACGGTGAAAGCCCCTTCCTTGCCTCCCCAGAAATCACCACGGCTCTTCCGTTCTTTCTCCTCGGGAGTCAAAGAGGAATTCACCAAGGTCTTTCCATCGATCTCTATATCCACGAAATATTTCAAGGCATATTGGGCCGTCGTCACCTTCAACCGGATATGATGCACCTTATGCTTATCCGAGGCTGGGATGATAGAGGCCAGACTTTCCGCCGCATCTTGCCTCGTTTTTCCATCTGTGGTATGACGTAAAATGAAACGGGCGTCCCCCGAACCATTCAAGTCCAGTTCAGCAGACACATAATTATCAGCGTCCCTCGACCCAAAGACAAATACGGCTTTATCATTACCCTCGGCAACCCGCACATCATAGTCGATCACATAATGCGAGCGATATTTGGAGAGTTGTGTCTCCGACGAGCCGATCCAACGGGCGCCACTCCATCCGGAACCCAGAAGACCGGTCTCGAACCACGCAGGCTCGGTGGAGGTAATTTCCGTTCCCGATTCATCCCATACGGAAACTTTCCAATAATAGCGAGTGGAAGGTTGCAATGCTTTTCCTTGATAAACTACGCCGACCGATTCCCCGGAAAGAACCTTTCCCGAATCATAGATATAACGCCCGGCAGCCAATTGCTCCGGACTATCGGCCACCCATAACCGATAAGCCTGCCCACAGGCCCCATAGCGATCGGACTCCATCTGCCAGTTAAAACGTGGCTGACTGACATCAATTCCCAGTGGATTGGTTTGATACTCAACCTGTAGGTTCTTCAATACGGTAACCGCACCCAGAGGTAGCCATCCGGCCAGCAACCCTAAGATTATAGACAAAATACATCGTGTGCTCTTCATAATACAAAGAATTAAAATGATAACAGTACAAAAATATCCATTATCATCTTAACTCTTTGTTTCATTTTTGGGAGAAGATGTAGCAGTTTTGACACTACTCAATCTTTCCTACCATCTTGGACGGGTCTACCCAACGATCAAACTCCTCGGCGGTCACATAACCGGACTCGATAGCCGCCTCCCGCAAAGTCTTATTTTCTTGATAGGCTTTCTGGGCGATAGCGGCGGCCTTGTAATATCCTATTTTCGGATTCAAGGCGGTAACCAGCATTAAGGAGCTATCCAGATGGCGTTTGATGTTTTCGTTCACCGGGGTAATGCCTTTTACGCAACGTTCACTGAAATTCAGGCAACCGTCACCAATCAAGCGGGCGCTTTGCAAGAAGTTCGAGATAATCACCGGCTTAAATACGTTCAACTCGAACTGCCCGTTGGAGCCAGCTATCGAGATTGTCACGTCGTTACCCATTACTTGAGCGGCGATCATCGTCAATGACTCGCATTGCGTAGGATTCACCTTTCCCGGCATGATGGAGGAACCCGGCTCGTTCTCCGGCAAATGGATCTCACCGATACCGGCACGAGGACCTGAGCCCAACATTCGTATATCGTTCGCGATCTTCATTAAGCTGACCGCTACGGATTTCAAGGCTCCATGCGCCTCAACCAAGGCATCATGGGTAGCTAGGGCCTCGAATTTATTCGGAGCGGTTACAAAAGGAAGCCCAGTCAACTCTGATATCTTCTTAGCGACACACTTGTCATAATTGACCGGGGCGTTAATACCGGTCCCAACCGCCGTACCTCCTAAAGCCAACTCGGAGATATGCGACAGGGAATCCTTTACTTTCCGTATACCATATTCCAATTGAGCCGCATAGCCACTGAACTCTTGCCCCAATGTCAATGGAGTGGCATCCATAAAATGAGTCCTCCCGATCTTCACGATCTTCATGAACTCCTCACTTTTTAGCGCCAACGCACGATACAGACTCTCCAATCCCGGGATCGTCACCTCCGCAGTCACCTTATAGGCGGCAATATGCATAGCGGAAGGAAACGTATCATTGGAGGATTGCGATTTATTCACGTCATCGTTCGGAAGCAGCACTTTCTCCTTATCCGTTAGCTTTCCTCCGGTCAGCACATGCGCCCGGTTGGCGATCACCTCATTGACATTCATATTCGTCTGGGTCCCGCTCCCCGTTTGCCATACGATCAAGGGGAAGGAGTCATTTAATTTACCCGCCAAGATCTCGTCGCATACCTTACCGATCAACTCGCATTTCTCCGGAGACAAGACGCCGGCGTCTTTATTAGCCAAAGCCGCTCCTTTTTTCAAGTAAGCGAACGCCTCTATCACCTCTTTGGGCATCCGGCTAATATCGGTGGCGATCTTGAAATTATTCACGCTCCGTTGTGTTTGCGGCCCATAATAAACGTCCACCGGCACTTCCACCTCACCTAAGGTATCTTTCTCTATTCTATACTTCATGACACATAAGTTTTATTAATCTCTTCTATGTATAAACTATCCGGATATCGAATTGTTTATGTTACATATCACAAGTATATCATGAAAAGACATTTATCATGGAACAGAATTCAGATCATAGAAAAACGGCTTATTTCGCCTCCGATGTTTTTTAATAGTTTTTCTTCTCGTCAATAATGTATTCGGGACGGGCCTTGATCTCGTCAAAGAGGATACCGACATATTGCCCTAACACGCCGACCGTCAATAGCTGCACACCTCCAAAGAAGATAATGGAAGTCATGATAGAAGTCCAGCCAACCTCGGCGTTACTAAAACCATAGATCTTGCCCAACGTGAACCAAACCGCCAAGATTATACCGACCAATACGGATATAAACCCGAGACTCGTCGCCAAACGCAACGGCTTCTTCGAGAAATAAAGCATTGCCGTCGACGCAAATTTCAGCATCTTACTAATCGGATATTTCGTCTCGCCGGCGATACGCGCCTCACGCTCATAATAAAACGGCACTTGGTGGAAGCCCACCCAGCTTATCAAGCCACGGATATATTTTCCCCGTTCCTTAAAACGGTCGAACTCATTCATCACCTTCCGGTCCACTAAACGGAAATCTCCTGTATCCAGCGGGAAATGGACCTCGCTCATATAATTCATCACCCGGTAAAAAGCCTTGGAGGTGAACAGCTTGAAAAGACTCTCCCCTTCCCGTGACTTACGGACGCAATAAACCACGTTGGCATCCTCTCTCTCCTGCACTTCCAGCAGATCCGGAATCAATTCCGGCGGATCCTGCATATCGGCGTCGATGATAATCGCCAAATCAGCGTCACAGTTATTGATACCCGCCGTTACCGCCGGTTGATGACCGAAATTCCGGGAGAAGTGAATCACCTTCACATGAGGATCGGTAGCGGCTATATGATCCAACAAAGAACGTGTCTTATCCTGACTGCCATCATTTATATAGATAATCTCCGTAGGGTTCGGCAACTTTACCAAGACCTCTTTCGTACGCCGATACGATTCCTCGATCACGGCTTCCTCGTTATAACACGGGACTATAACCGCTAACTTCTTCATGCCTTTTAAGCTTTAAAGGTATAAAACTTATTTACTAAAAAATTAATCACCGTATAGAAAGCCATTCCAATCAAGTGGTTGTAGTAATGATCGATCGTAAGTCGGGAATTCAAGATCAGTACCAATCCGTACTGTAAAGCATAACAAATAATGAAAGCGATCGTGAACCGAACCGCCCCTTTCGTCCATCCGGTGGAACTTCCCTTGAAAGTCCATTGCTTGTTCCAGATGAAACTGTTTAATATGCCTGCCACATATCCCGTTAAGTTAGATAAACCTTCCCGGCATCCGAAGAGTTTCATCATCACCCAGATAACAATCATCGTTATCAAGGTATTGCTCAACCCGACTACACCATACTTAATAGCTTGCTTAATCGTCTCCATTCTTACTTATAATCTCGGAAATCTCCTCGGGTGTCAATTCCTTGACATTCGTGATCGTGAAAACATTCGAGAGGAAATCGCCGTATTGGTTACATTCATTGATCACCCGGTCCAACGTGGCTTTTATATCCGTACGTACCGGGATCAAGAACACCAGCTCCACATACTGCTCACCGATCGTCAAACGCTCGATCTCGCAGTCCGTTTTCGGCAGATAATAAGCAAACTCCCGCTCGATTGTCTGCCGCTGATATTCTTGGAAAGGTTTCTTGCCTTTAGACGTCATCAAGACATAGAAACGCAGCTTCTCCCCTTTTCCTCCCAAGCCGGTCGAGATATAAATTTGTTTCTCGTCGGAGAAATCGGACTCTAAGGAGATACGAGACTCCATCAAAGCCATGTAGGCCCAATCTGTCACTTCCGGGTCCGGATGCTGGGTGTATTCCTCCAACAAGCGGTACGCACGGACGGATTTCGAGGTAGCCAATTGAGATAACAAATATCTCTTCTCGGTCTTGTCCGTGGTTTCCTCCGTCAACAAAGTGTTGTACAGGGTCTCGCACTCATCCTCCGATAAGGGACGGGGAGGCCGGTTTTCCTTCCGTACGTTTTCCGAGTATTTGAAATACTCCATCTGAAGTTCAACCGGCACACGCTGTTCTAGTATATGGAAATGTCCCTCCATCCTGCTGAAGGAATCACGGAACTTTTTGAATACATCACCTTCTTCTTTCATAGATCGTCTTTTTTCGTTATTAAACTCCCATAAACAAGAAACAAGAACAAAGGTAATGTTTTTTCCGGAATAAATAAAAATAACGTTATTTAAGCTCCCGCATAAATTAAGAACCCAAGTCCGATCACGAATAAAATAAACATCCCGACATTCAGACGATTGGAAATGGCTGGCGCTCCCTTGAACTCTTTCCAGATAAGGATGCCCCATAAAGCGGAGACTAGCGTGGCTCCTTGCCCCAATCCGTAAGATATAGCCGCTCCCGCCTTCTCTGACGCTATCATACTGAAAGATTGACCGATACACCAGATAACACCCCCCAATACACCCACGAGATGCGTACTCATATCTCCTTTAAAATAACCGGATATGGAGACAGGCTTACCTTCCACCGGATGTTTCATTGCCAATGTGTTAAATAAGAAATTACTAACAAATACTCCTATGGCAAAAACAAATACGGCGGTATAAGGCGTCAACTTCCCGGGTGCCGGAGAAGCGAAATTCTCCATATCCATGGAAGCGGCGACAAAACGATAGAAAAAGGCCATGATCACGCCGGCCACAACCGATATAAGGATCCCCTTCCCCGATACTTTCTTGGTACCGACCAAGGCTTTCTTATAAGCCAGGCCGTTCAAGATGATGGCGATCGTGATTAAGGCTACACCGATAAAGATATAAGTCGGTTCCCCCTTCGCCGCCCCAAAATAGTTAACCAATACGCCTAGCACCAAGGCCAATCCGATCCCTACCGGAAAAGCGACCGACAATCCGCAAATGGCGATCGCCGCAGACAACAAGATATTGGCAGCATTAAAAATAATACCGCCCAAAAAGGCACTCCCTAAACTAGCGAGATTCGCTTGCGCCAAATCCGGCAGGAAACTGCGTCCTTCCGTCCCGATGCTGCCCAAGGTAAAGCCGGAAATCAGAGAAAAGAGCAAGACACCAATCACGTAGTCCCAATAGAAGAACTCATATCTCCAAGTCTTGGAGGCTAATTTCTGCGTATTCCCCCACGATCCCCAACAAAGCATCGTAACGACACAGAATATGACAGCTAAAGAATAATCTTGTACGATATACATAAAATACTATTTAATAGATGGTTGATGCATCATATAATTCTCTATCAAGGAAGCGACCTCCGTAGGCGGCATCTTCTCGATCAAACGAAGATCACGGCCATTGGGATTTGCCACCCAATTGTTAGTCCCCTCATCATCTACGACATGAAAGGTACCTCGCTCTACATCGAAATAAGGCTCATAACCTTTTATAGCGACCAATACCGCCGTATGATCCCAGCTCATGCGCCCTTCCGGGTCTCCCTCCGCGAAACAAAGGGCATACGCATCTTTTACAGGACTGTTCTCCACGTTCATTTGCACCAGTTTCTTTCCGGTCAAGATTACGTTCCCGATCTCAAAACCGCTAAAGACAATCTCTGTAGGCCATTCATCCGCTACGACTTTAGAGGCAGGGACATCGCAATACACATTAAATTCTTTTCCTTCCGGAAACAGGCCCGCCATAGAAACCAAACGTTTCACTTTCTTGGCGACTAATTCCTTTCCGGAGAGATCGCTATATTCATCAGCTCCCGATTGAAGCAAGTCCCTTAAATTAGAGAAGAAACCAATCGTACAAATAACAACGCTGGTATCCGGTTGTTCGCTCAGAATCTTACGGTACACCTTCAGAGCATCCGGAGCGTCGGAAGTCTTCGCCGTATGATGCGGATAGTTAGCGGGTAACTCGTCAGTCCACTTCGTTTTATGCCAAGTAGTCAAGGAGGCCCCCGGTTCGCTCTTTGGTGCCCCTACCGGTATGTCCGGACGGTTGAAATAAGTATTCAACACCTCAATGCAAGGTACCACCCGCTCATCATGGTTGGAGGAAAGAGTCGCAAGGATATTTACCTGACCGCTATCCGCCAAGGCATGCATCAAGGCCATAGCGCCCACATCATCATAGTCCGGACCTAAATCAGTATCTAGAATAAGATTTACCGGTTGAGGCTTATCGGTTTGAGGAATATTTTTCGACACATTTCCCTTACAGGAAATCAACAAGGCAAATAAGCCCATCAGAAACAATGATTTCTTCATAATCTTTATAATTTATTGGTGAACAATCTCTTTCGGAGCATCCGAGTAAATCAGTATCTCGCTGAAATGAACGGAGACATCATTACGTGGATTTAGCCATTTAAACGTAGCCGTATGTTTTCCCTTGGGCAGCTGATACTTCCAGAACAGGTCGTTCCTACGAGTCGTATAGGATGCCGGAAGGTTCGCCGTCTCAACCAGCTCCCCATCTAGGTACATCTCTACTCTCGCTACGTATTTATCATCTTTAGCGTTCACAAAGCCTTTGAATACGGCGCCTGTTCCCTCAAAAGGCAGTTCTCCTACATCGGGCAAATTCTTATTAACCGCCACTTTCTCTATCGGATACATACCCTCGAAAGCCTTCTCGTAACGAACGGCTACAGGTTGCTGGCATTTGATCGTCACCTCGTCACCTGAAACGGAACCGCCGTTGCGCTCTATCACTTGCAACGCTTGATCGAAGCCCATTTGGTAAGTCTTATTCAATGAGATGGTCGTATAGGCAAAATCCATATTCTCCACTTCTCTCAAGTTCTTCATCCAATAATCCGGTATATGGCTATAACCAAGGATTGTTCCTAAGATACCACCCGCGGAGGCTGGGTTGCAATCCGAGTCTTGTCCGCAACGGGTAGAGATATCCAATGTTTTATAGAAATCTCCCTCACCATAAAGCAAGCCGATAAGAATGTATGCGCTATTGATCACGGCATCAATATTGAACGGAACAAAAACACCATCCGGACAACCAATATCCGAGCTCCATTTCTTCTCACATTCAAACCAAGTGCGTTTCCAATCGTCCGGATATTCCTTATGCCAGCGGATCACATCGCTCATACATTTATAATAGATACTTTGCTCCGGTATCGTCTTCAATGCCTCGGTCACGATAAACTCGATATCATCCGAGATAAACGATAACGAATACATCGCCCCGACATACACACCGCCGTACCAACCATCTCCATAATTCATGATATGCCCGATCTTATCAGAAATCTCGGAAGCCGTATTCGGCATACCCGGCGACATCAGTCCGGCATAGTCCGCCTCGATCTGATAATCAAGATCATCCGCATGCGGGTTATTCAGCCAATGACCGGATGCCGGCGGCATGATCCCTTGTAAAATATTATAACGTGCCGACTGGTTAGCATGCCACAACGTATATCCAGCCGTAGCGAACGCCATGGCGAATGAGTCTACAGGAGCATCCAATCCCAACCGGTCAAAGACATCTACGAACGTAAGGTCCATATAAACATCATCGTATAATCCGGGAACATTCTCGTACCACCATTTGATATACCCGTCCGGCCATACGATCGGTACGTATTCCTGAATCATCGTTCCGTTATATTTGAACTCCGTCGGACCGCCATACGTACAGCCTATGGTTTGTCCGGCCCAACCTCCCTTAATCTTATCCATCAACTTTTCTTTACTAATCGTAAACTCAGCGGGAACCGTCGTTTGATCCTTTGCCGAGGGTTGTTGGGAACATGAGATCGCCCCTATAAATAAAGAGGCAGCCGCTATCATCGCAAATACTGTTTGTTTCATAATATTAGATTGTTTTTTAGATTAATCAAAGATATCTACCTCATTTCGATAAGGAGCGGAAGATTGCGCTCCCACACGAGTCACGGAAATGGCGGAAGCTTTGCAAGCGAATCTCACGGCTTCCCTTAAATCCCGCCCCTCGGCCAAAGCAACCGTTAAAGCACCGTTGAAAATATCCCCGGCCGCAGTAGTATCAACGGCTTCCACTTTTATCGCAGGAACCATATCTACCATGGAATCACAGTAAATCAAAGCTCCTTTTGAACCTAAAGTAATGATTACGTTCTGTACCCCCATCTCCATTATAACTCGCGCAGCCTTCTCCGCGGAAACCTCATCCGTGATCTTCACGCCGGAGATCATCTCCGCCTCTGTCTCATTCGGGGTAATCATATACAGATGGCGGAGTAACGCAGCCGACAATGGTTGAGCTGGAGCCGGATTTAGTATTACTCGCTTATTTTTCTTCCAAGCTGTCTTTGCGACAAACTCAACAGTATCCATCGGTATTTCTAACTGCATTAATATCAACTCGGCTTGTTCTATAGCTTCCTCTGCCTTCGCTAAATCTGTTGGCTGTAAATTCGCATTTGCCCCAGAAGCCACAACAATACAATTCTCAGCATGGGCATCTACCGTAATCAACGCTACGCCAGATGGATTCTTTGAATCTGAGAAAATATAAGAAGTATCTATGCCTTCTTCTTCAAATAATTGCTGAGACTGATGTCCAAATATGTCACTACCTGTTTTACAAATAAATGAAACTTCTCCTCCCAATCTCGCAATGGCAACTGCTTGATTCGCACCTTTCCCCCCGGGATTCATAAAAAATGTCCCACCTAACACAGTCTCCCCCGGCCGGGGGAGATGGTTTGTTTTTATTACCATATCAGTATTACTACTTCCAACTACCAATATGTTATGTTTCCGCAAGTTTCTTTCACTCATATCTTAATTATTTAATAATAACCGGGATTCTGTTTTAACTTCACATTCGTATCAATCGCCCAATACGGAATAGGAAATAGTTTCGTAAAATCACCCTTCGCCTCTTTCTCATACCATGCATCATTCCATTTACCAAAACGAATCAGATCCTGACGACGACAACCTTCCCATGCTAACTCTCTACTCCGTTCATTTAAGATTTCCTCCAAAGTTAAATCTTTTTCTTGATATAATGGAGCCCCAGCTCTTGCTCTTACCTCATTAAAATATGATAAAGCCTCTGAAGCTCGACCTAAACGGACTAAAGCTTCCCCTTTCATCAATAAAATATCCGCATAACGATAAAAAGCATAATCATTGTTCATTCCATTCATTAAGCCTGATTCATATTCATATTTCGCAAAACGAACTCCATCATCTAATAATGCAGGATCATATTCATTATATAAAGCCTTTACTTGAGGACGATAAGTTAGCTGACGATTAGGTCCTAACATTAAAGGATTTCCTGATGAATCAAATTGAGGCCCTTCTAACCAAGATTTCTTTCGTACATCTTGATCCGTATATAATTTATAATGACTTTCCATCGCACAGAATCCATCCCAACAAAAGTCGACGATACCAAAAGTCTGCTGGCTCAGCGTATGTAAACACATTTGATGAAAAATCATCGCCGAGGATGTATAAATATTATCAACAGCTACCACAAATATGTTTTCTTTAGAATCTTCATTATTCACCTTGAAGTTAGAAAAGTAATCAGGTTCTAACGACAATTTACCAAACCCTATTACTTTATCGCACGCATCAGAAGTCTCTCTCCACATCTCTTTTCCAATCCATTCTTTTGCGTTTAAATAAAGTTTTGATAACATTGTATAAGCCATAGCCTGTGTCACACGTCCATAATTGTTAGCCGCCGGGACCTCATCCAACAAATCGATATTCCCTTTAATCTCTGATTCTATGAATTCAAACAAAGCAGGCCGTCCTACTTGATCCGGTAATTCTTTTTCTTTGAAATCAATTGCCAAAGGGACATTTCCATACATATCGATAGCATTCAAGTAAAGCCAAGCCCGCAATATTTTCACCTCAGCCACCAGATTTTTCTTTGTCGGAAAATCAACCTCCGATTCTTCCATCTGGTATAGAATCTGATTACAGAGAGTCACCCCATCAAAAATAAAACTCCAACAATTATTCAAATTACCAGATTGAGAATGGAAATTATGTCGGTGCAAATCTATCCATACCCCATTATCCCACCATAAATTTGTTTCACGGTAAGGGCATAGACCTTCATCTGATGTAATGACTAATGTACCCCAGATATTCCAGTGATTAAGATAAGAAGTCAAATGAGTATATGCCCTTCCTACATTCATTATCATTTCATCCTCATTCTTAAAAAATTCATCCGCAGGAATTGTCGAATAAATCTTCTCATCTAAATTCGTACAAGATTGCGCAAGAATACTAAAAATAGCAATCGCCAATATATGAATCTTATGTAATGTTTTCATGATAGAATCCTTTTAAAAGTTAATATTCAATCCCAATAAGAATGTCCGAGTTCTCGGATAATACTCATACCGATCCATTCCCGGCTCTAAGCCCGATAAATCAACTTCAGGATCAATACCTTTATAACCTGTAATCGTAAATAAATTTTGAGCGGTCAGATACAATTTCAATCTTGAGACCCATGAAGTATTCAGCCTAAAATTATATCCAATTGTAAGGTTATCTAGTTTCATATAAGAGCCATCTTCTACAAAACGATCAGAAAACACTGCAGATCCCTTATATTCAGGATGTTCCAATGTGGATACCAAGATATTCTTCCCTCCAAAGTAATTAAACCCCTCATAATACATTCGATGAACATTCAAAACATCATTTCCTATCGCTCCTCGCAATAAAAAACTTAACTCCCAATTCTTATAGGTAAACGTATTGGAGAAACCAAATGTCACATCTGGATATGCGTTTCCTATTACTTGGTAATCCTCTTCATTTATCACTCCATCCTTATTCAAATCCTCCAATATATTCTGTCCATTTTCGTCTACACCCAAAAAACGTGGCCCCCAGAAATTTCCAATCGGACCTCCTTCTACGATACTTTGTGTATATTGCTGAAAATCTTCTGGGATATAGCCAGTCCGGATTTGTACCATCGCATAATCTTTATTTGAGAACTTATCCAATTTATTCGTATTATGGCTTAACGTAAGCATCGAATTCCAACGAAAATCCTTTGTTTGAACAGGTATAGCATTAATCGTTACCTCAATACCAGAATTCTTTATAGTACCTACATTTGTAAAAAGCTGATTATACAAATTAGGAGGAACAGGCACTGTATACCAATACAATAAGTCTTTTGTCGTACGATTATAGTAGTCAACTGTACCTCCTAAACGACCTTCCAGCACTGAAAAATCCAAGCCTATATTAAGCTCACCTTTACGCTCCCATTTTAAATCAGGATTGGGATTACTAGCAGGTTTATACGTACTAATCCAATTTTCCTTATAATAAAAAAATCTATCTTTTTCCAATAATTGCAATGATTTATAATTTCCTATCTCTTGATTTCCAGTAACACCATAACCTACACGTAATTTTAGATCATTGATCCATTTTATGTCCTCCATAAAATGTTCTTTATTAATACGCCATCCAGCACTAATAGCAGGGAATGTTCCCCATTTATTATTTGCACCGAAACGCGATGACCCCTCATAACGTACTGATGCGGAAAGCAAATACCGTTCTTGGTAATTATACATAACACGTCCAAAAAAAGCGATCAACTTATTTTCATCCTTGTAACTACTCATACCTGCTTTTCCTTGCGTAAGAGCTGCTCCCGCCCCAATATTATGGTAAGAAAAATAGTCTGTATCATACAGATAGTTACGAGACCAGTTCTCTTCATATTCTCCTTTATTATATGAATACCCCGCTATCGCTTGAATTGTATGATCCTTAAAAGCCTTCCTATAATCAACACTAGCTTCTAACAGGCTATTGGTCGAGGATGATTTTTTAATTTCAGCACTTCCATTCGTCCCAAAATCTTTCGGATAGTAACGACCAAAATAAGATCCGGTATTTGAAGACGATTGAGTGATTGATCCCATTACAGACGCTTTTAATCCCTCAATTATTTCAAATGAAGCTTTCATGCTACCCATAACATCCCGCATTTCTTTTTCTCTTGTAGATTCATTTACCATCGCTACAGGATTGAAGTATTGAAACGGTCCCGGATTATAATAATATCCTCCAGATATTGGTGTAATACCTTCCTGATCATAAACAGGCTCCGTTGGATTACGTCTGGCCACTTGTTGCAAAATCGAATTATCAGCTAGTTCGCTTTTCCCTTTTGAATATGTCAAATTATAATCTATAGACAAACGATCATCAAAATTTCTTTGATTGATACTCATTTTAGCCCTCAACTTATTATTGCTCGTTTTATCTAAAAGTCCTTGATCATTTTGATAAGATAGAGAAGCACGATAGCCCAAGGACTTTGCCCCTCCCGAAAACGCTACATTATAATATTGACTTATAGGATTTTTCCGAGTCACTTCCTCAAACCAATCTGTAGAGGCCCCAAAATCATATTGATCTTTCATGGTTGGATAATAATCATTGATTACAGATCTAAATTGCTCCGCAGTTAATACATCCAATTTTTTCGCTACGGATTGCATAGCTACATAAGTAGAAAATTCAATTGTTGTTTTTTCTCCACCACTCGCTCTTTTAGTCGTAATCAAAATAACTCCATTCGTACCTCTAGTACCATAGATGGCCGCGGCAGAACCATCTTTTAATACATCTATCGATTCAATCTCTTCAGGATTGACGCTCTCCAAACTTCCCCCAATAATACCATCGATCACTACCAATGGAGAAGCGCCACCGGACAATGTCGTCATACCCCTTAACTGAACCTTGAATTCTCCATTAGGATCTCCTCCATCAGGCTTTACAATATTCATACCAGCAACCTGTCCTTGTAATAACTGCATAGGATTGCTGATATTTCCTTTCACGAAACTTTCTTCTTTCAAACTAGATATTGATCCCGTAACCTCTTTTTTTGTAGTCGTTCCATAACCGATAACAACAACTTCATCCATCTGGGTAACGTCCTCTCTCATTTTTACACGCAAATTTTGTTTATTTTCAACAGGTACATCAATAGAAGTAAAACCTATATATGAAAATGAAAGTATAGCGTTGCCATCCTTCAGCGTTAATTCAAATTTACCATCTACATCTGTGATCGTACCATTACGTGTTCCTTTCTCCACGACATTAACCCCGGGTAAAGGATTATTCACTGCATCTATAACCTCCCCTGTCACTACAAACGCATTAGTTACCGCATAGGCAGGCAAAGTCAACATAAAAAAAACAATGATTACCCAAAATCGTTTATCAAGTAATCCCTTAATGCTTAAAGTGTTTATTTCTCTATTCATAACAATATGGATTAGATTAGGTTTATTCTTTACAGTTTACATACTCTCTTATCAAAAAAACGTCCTGTATCCCATAGGCTACTGATTTAATGTTAACAAATCCTCACATTAGCTCCTCTCTTGATATTGCAAATGTAAAAAGAGAAAAAACAAAAAAATTATCAATCAATTGGCATTACAGATAAACCCAAATTGATATATTTGCATTGTTTATTACGTAAGTATTACTATTTATCAAGTACTTAAAAAACCATCTATAGCCATATGAGCAGTACACACACACTTATAATCCTTGTCAATTCTTTGACAAAAACAGAAAAAAGGTATTTTCATCTTTATTCAAATTTACAAAGCGGAGATAAAGTGTATATATCACTTTTTAATTTAATAGACTCCAATACCTCTCCTGAAGATTTGTATTCATGCTTTTGTAAAATTCAGAATGGAAGGAACTTTGAAGCCGCAGTTAAACACCTTTATCGCACAATTTTAGATTGCTTAGTTAAACTCCGAGAGAAACAAGATATACAAGCAAGAATTTTCAACTACATATCTAAAGCAAACATACTATTTGAGCGTGAAATGTATGATGAAGCGTTCATCGAGTTAGATAAATCCAAGAAATTAGCAAGTATGTATGAAAACGATCCCTTGCTTTTACTAATTCGGCGAATAGAGCTAAAATATTTAAGTGCCCTAGAATTTGAGACAATATCTGAAAAACAGTTGATAAATAAACAAATGAAAGTCAATGAAGTAATAAAATATGCCAAAAGCCTTAACCAACACACACAACTATACGATATACTTAAACATCGTCTTATCCATAAAGGATATATCCGTTCTGATAAGCAAAAAGAAGATTTGAACGATCTCGTGTTGAGTGAACTATATCTAATTGCCAATAGTTCATACCGAAGCTTTGAAGCTAACAAGTTACATTTGTTATTCCAAGCCACTTATTATCTAAATGTAGGGAATTATAAATTAGCTATTCAATATTATCAAGAACTCATTGGATTATTCAATGAGAACCAACATTTAATACTAAATCCCCCTATTTACTACCTTAGCGCTATACAAGGTGTTTTAGACAGTTTATATGTCGCTGGCCTATACCGCGAAACCTCATTTTTCCTTTCTAAGCTAGAAGCTCTGACAATAGGTGAGTATTCCACTGAGTTCATACTACATGTAAAAACATTAGTATATATCTATAAATCTAATAGCTTATTACATATGGGACATTTTGAACAAGCCAAAAAGTTAAAGGAAAGACAAGAAGAAGAGTTACTAAAAAAAATAACATCATTAAGACTTGAAACCCAATTATCTTTATATCTAAGTTCCGCTATTTTATGTATGTATACAAAAGATTATAGTCAAACCCGTAAATACATGAAAAAGATTTTCAGTTTAGGAAAACTACTTCACACATTTCCTACTTATAAGATAGCTAGATTAATAAATTTACTATTTCAAGCAGAGTTAGGGAACTATGAGTTCTTTGAAAATGAGATCACGTCTATCAAAAGAAACATCCAATTTGAAAAACATACTTATATTACAGAGAAATTAATATTCAAATTCGTACGAGATTATCCGCTCCCCTCTTATGAGAAAGCCCGAAATAAACAATGGCAACAATATCAAAAAGACATTCAAAAAATAAAGGAAGACAAATACGAGCGTCAACTCCTAAAGACCTTCGATGTTCTATCTTGGATCGAGAACAAAATAACCCGCCGATCTTTAGCGGAAATTCTCGCAGAAAAAAGTCAATCTTATTAAGTCCACCTTTGCTTAACCCTTTTCTTAGACCTTCAAGTCATGACGTATGTAAAACCCGGCTTTCCATAATACCACTCATCTGCTGCAACGCCCAATCCACCAATCCTTGGATATGGGGAATAAGACTTAATCCTCTTTCCGTTAAGCAGTATTCTACTCGGGGAGGAACTTCCGCATAGACCTTTCGTTCGATCAGACCATCCGATTCCAACGTACGCAAAGTTACGGTCAGCATACGTTGCGATACATCTGCGATGGTTTTATGGATATCACTAAAACGCATGGTACCATTGGCGCTTAAAGTGATAAGCACTAACATAGACCATTTATCTCCTAGCCGGCTCAATACGTCTCTTACGGGACAATTCCCTGTCGGATGAAAGTTTTTCATTTTTTAACCTTTTCTATTTACTTGAATCTCAACAATGGTTACATCCATGTAAGTTCCTTATTTATAAGTGCCTTCTTGTTTTCTCTAAAAAAGGGACTTACTTTTACACCACAAAAGTAATAAACTTACGAAAAATAACTATTGTATCACTTAATAATTTACGATTATGGCAAAGAAAGTAGCAGTTTTAGCGGTAAATCCAGTAAATGGATTTGGTTTGTTCCAATATTTGGAATCATTTTTCGAGAATGGCATTACTTATAAAGTATATGCGGTAGCCGATTCAAAAGAGATCAAAACGAACTCTGGCATAGCTTTGACAGTAGACGATGTGATCGCTAATTTAAAAGGGCATGAAGATGAATACGACGCAATGGTATTCGCTTGTGGCGATGCGGTTCCTGTTTTCCAGCAGAACGCTAGCAAACAATACAATATCGATCTAATGGATGTGATTAAGAATTTCGGGGAAAAGGGTAAGATTATGATTGGACATTGCGCTGCTGCTATGCTCTTCGACTTCACCGGAATCACGGAAGGAAAGAAGCTAGCGGTACATCCGTTGGCTAAACCTGCCATTAGCAAAGGACAAGCTACAGATGAGGATTCCGTAGTCGATGGCAATTTCTTTACAGCGAAAGAAGAACATTATATCTGTACTATGATGCCTCAAGTATTGGAAGCCTTGAAGAAATAAGTTATTTAGCTTCATCAGCAAAGTATCTTAGGTTCGCCGGCAAAGTATGTTAAGTTACTTTGCTGATGAAGTTAACTTCATTTGATAAGGTTGTAGCGTATTGTCTATAACATTTTATAAGGGATAAAAAATTAGATGATACATTCAAATAATAAATCCAAACAATAAGCATGCAAATAACACGAATATGTAAATCATTGATTATCATCATCCTTAAAAACATGATTATATTTCTGAAAAAACACGTACATGTTTTCCACAAAAGTCGTACATCTTTTTCGGAAAACACGTACACGTTTTTACCGGGTCATACGACAGAAGACAAGAACAAATATAGAAATAGACAATAACCCTCCTTATCATGATGAGAATTTCCCTCATCAGTCCCGTGTAAGTTTGAGGCTATATCAAAACCCAAGCCCCAACTCAAAGGCGAACCGGAAACTATCCGTCGAACCGAACCAAGAATATTTAGTGGTGAACTTATTCAAGAAAGTAAGCCAAATCCCGCCACCATAGGAAGTATGCCAACTATGGGAACGCTCACCGGGAAACCAGACCCGCCCATAATCAAAGCCCGCGAATAGACCATATTTTAAGGGAGTGAACGGATTCTTTAGTTTTCCCATGTCCAAGCGTAAATCCGAGTATTGGTAAAAGGATTGCTTTCCGATAAAACGGTTCTCACGGAATCCCCTTAAATCAATCGTGGCGGCTTGATAGAACTCATAGTCATTATCGAATAATACCGTTCCCTTCATCAAGGAGGCCCAAGTAAAACGATCCGAGAACCGTACGTTCCATGAAAGGCTTCCCTGCGCATAGGGGAAATTACGTTCCGGCTTTTTCAAATTCATTTTCCATCCGGCCGTCCATTCGGTTTCCAATAGGGGAAGCCACGAATAAGGCTGTTTCGTTATCCGGTAAGTAGCACCAAGACCTACGAAATAATTCGTGCGGAAAATAGGATGATCTTCTCCATAAACCGTATAAATATATCGATCATCCGTACGTTTAGCCTTGTACATATCCAAAGAGCCAAAGAATGTCATCACCTCTTCTTTCCTCAAATCCATCTCGAAGGATGGATTAAACATATACGTCCGGAGCTTCACCCGGTTATAATTCTTTTTCTCCTCTTTATAGCCCGCCGTATTATTTCCAAATCCGAAGAAGTTCTCGAAGTTACGGGGTGAAGAAATGGAGGCATTTAGGTATAAACGTCTCCGGCCATCATAATTAGGGAAGATACCTGCATACATGAACCCTTTCAAATAATTATACCCGATCCGATGCTGATAGGTGAATGGGGCTCGTTTAAAGCCATACATCGTATATGTAAAGAACGTACCCAAACTAATACCTTTATCCGAATCATATATTCCCCACGGGGTAAAAGATATCTTATGGTATTTTATCTTTTGGTAATCATATTTATAATCTTTATCGTAGACATGTATTTTCCGGTTATGATTCAATTGGTATTGGTTCTCCCCCTCTCCGGAGATCAAGTATATCGGAAAATCTTTCCGTGTATTTCCCTTCACTTCAAACGTATCGTTTCCCGCAAGCCCATATAACCACAGTTCCTTGGTTTCCTTGCCGGAGAATTGTTGTTCCAACCTACAGTCTCCGGTCTCGGGATCATAAATCCGTAAAACAGTCCGGTCCGGCGCTTGCCGCTCGATCAAGAAATAATCGGATTGATTGGTTCCGGCAACCACTGGCGTACGTTGCAATAAGCGATAATATTGACTGGCAACCGCTTCCAACTCTAGCCTCCTTCGTTTCAACTTTCGTTTAATCAGTTCTATCTCATCATGTTTTACACCTTCCGGCAAATAAGTAAAAGCGCTATCGATCAAAGAGTCGGTCATCTGTCTCCGAATTTCTTGGGCTTGGCGTATCCAAACCGACTCATCACTGCGGCCTGCTACCGCCATATCCAGCGCAAAAGCTAGCTTATTGATTTTCTTTGTATCTTTTAAAATCAGGCTATCATAATTACAGATAAAATCCAACGATAACATCTTCAACATTTGCTTGAACAATACTCCGTCCACCTTCGTGAAAGCATGATTCCTATCGATCACGATCGGGGTATAAATTACGCTATCATTGACGGTATGTGACTGCCACTCCCAGTTTTCGTTCGTCTTATTCCAATCTCCGGTCCACATATCGAAAATACGTTCCCGAATGTATAGATTTTGATCCGCCATATAGTTTTTACTCACTTGAAGGCTGTCTAGAAAGTCTTCCGTGGTATACAAATTAGACCTTAAATTAATATCCGGAACATTGATTAGATTGACCAGCCTATCTTGTATATCGCTGCCGTCCGCAACTGTGTCTTTCCGTATGTGGGAAGGAATATAGTAAATACGGGAGGGAGAAAAACTCAATCCCGCGGACTTCGCTAAATAATCTGCGACCAAAAAGGTATAGGGATTGATAATCGTATAAGCATCTCCTAAGAACTCATCCAAATATGTATTCTTAAAATCAGTCTTATTATATATTTCCCGGAAAAACTTCGACTCCAAGAAACTTGTAGAGCCACCCAAGGGCTTTAGCAAATACAATTGCTTACGCTTATTCTCCAACAATAATCCGTGAAACCCTTCCGCTTGCCCGACGATATCCATCCCACCCCCCAACGTTTCTATCGTAGCCGAAGGAACCCTGATCGGGATCGTATAAAGGTGACGATAATGCCTCCCCCACATCCAATTATAGATCTTGCTTTTACCACTATCCGCTTGCGGATAAATGGACTTACGTACCCAATCTTGAGATTGGGAATAAAGCAAGCCGGGCATAAGCACAAAGAGTATGAGTATGATATATTTATAGGACGACCGCATGGACAATTTCTTTCTATCTCTGTTTTACTAATAACAGGGGTAAGACAAGAGTTGTTTTGTTTTTTTAGCCTAAGAGAAGAATCAAGGACTTGACGTATCAACAAGCGATAATTATATATTTTTGGTAGACAAATCTAAAATCATGCTATAAAACATTATTCAGAAAGGTTATAAATACAAAGAAGAAAGTTACTTTTACACGCAATTTCAATAATATTGATACGCATGAAGAACATAAATACACTGTCGGGCTTGTCTGTTGCTAACTTCAGCAAGCAAATTGACGGGAAAGAAACGGCGCTTTATACCCTGTGTAACAAGGTTGGAGCAGAGCTAGCGATCACGAATTATGGAGCGAAAATCGTCTCGCTGATGGTTCCGGATAAAAACGGAAAAATGACCGATGTCGTTACTGGCCATAATTCGATTGAAGAGTACTTAACATCAGAAGAACCTTATTTCGGTGCCATTTGCGGTCGTTATGGAAATCGTATCGCCGCTGGAAAATTCACGATCGACGGTATTACTTATGACAAATTAGCCATAAATAATGGCCCCAATAGCTTGCATGGCGGAATCAAGGGATTCAATGCGGTCGTATGGGACGCCAAACAAATAGACGAGCAAACCATTGAGTTGAAATATACCTCCGCCGATGGTGAGGAAGGTTTCCCCGGAGAACTAAAGACAACCGTAACTTATCATCTGACAAATGAGAATGAAGTCGTTATCTCCTATCAAGCCTCTACGGACAAACCTACGGTCTTGAATCTAACCAATCATTCTTATTTTAACCTATCCGGTGCGGGAGACCCTTATATAGGAGACCATATTCTCACGATCAACGCCGACTATTATCTGCCTACAGACAATACGGCAATCCCGTACGGACCTAAAGAGAAGGTAGAAGGTACACCGATGGACTTCCGGACTCCTCATGAGGTAGGCGAACGAATCAATGACAATTTCGAACAGCTTATATTCGGTAAGGGATATGACCACACGTACATATTAAATAAAGAGGACAACGAACTTTCTTACTGCGCTCGCTGCTCCTCCCCCAAGACCGGTATCGTAATGGAAACTTATACGACTCAACCGGGCGTGCAATTATACACAGGTAACTGGATGACTGGGAATTTCGAAGGTAAGAACGGACAACGCTACCCGGAACGGGCCGCTTTATGTCTGGAAACCCAGCATTTCCCCGATAGCCCCAACAAACCGGAATATCCGACAACGGAACTCCGCCCGGGCGAGGTTTTCCAAAGTACTACTATTTATAAATTCAGTGTAGAATAAGAGAATAATTTAAGTAATCTAATAATCTAAAACAACAAAAAAGAAATGGAATCAACAGCAAAAAAGAATTACACATTGCCTATTATCATGATGGTGGCTCTCTTCTTCATGATATCTTTCGTGACGGGTCTACAGAACCCATTCGGTATCATCGTTAAGAACCAGTTCGCTGCCAGCAACTTCATGTCGCAGCTGGGTAACGCAGCTAACTTTATCGCCTATGCCTTCATGGGTATTCCGGCCGGTATGCTATTGCAGAAGATCGGTTACAAGAAAACCGCTTTGTTAGCGATCATCGTAGGTTTCTGTGGTGTAGGTATTTCTTATCTTTCCGGTGTGGCTGGTAGCTACGCTGTTTATTTGACAGGTGCTTTCGTGTCCGGTTTCTCTATGTGTATGTTGAATACCGTAGTAAACCCGATGTTGAACACGCTAGGTGGTGGTGGAAACAAAGGTAACCAATTAATTCAGGTTGCCGGTTCCGTGAACTCTATCGGCGCTACGATCGTTCCGGTATTGGTTGGTTATTTGATCGGTGACGCTGCTAAGGCTCAGATCAGTGACGCTAACCCGGCATTGTTCTTGGCTATGGGTATCTTTGCCATCGTATTTATCGTATTGTTCTGCATGCAAATTCCGGAACCGCATATGGTTAAGGAAAATGAAGCCAAGACTCCGGACAAGCACAGCGCGCTTTCTTTCCGTCACTTCATTTTAGGTGCCATCGCAATCTTCTTGTATGTGGGTGTCGAAGTAGGTATTCCTAACTTCATGAACTTGTTCGCTACTTCTCCTGAGATCGGTATCGATCCTACAGTAGCCGGTTCTATCGTGGGTACATATTGGTTCTTGATGATGATCGGACGTCTGTTCGGCGCCTCTTTCGGAGCTAAGATCTCTAGTAAGGCGATGTTGTCATCAGCCGCCACGGTAGGTATGATCTTTATCTTGATCGCTATCTTCGCCCCTGCTACGACAAAAGTTAGTATGCCTGTATTCTTGTCTGATATCTCTTTCGGTATGGTTGAGGTTCCGGTTGGAATCATGTTCATGGCTCTTTGTGGTTTATGTACTTCCATCATGTGGGGTGGTATCTTCAACTTGGCAGTAGAAGGTTTAGGTAAATATACGGCAGCCGCTTCCGGTATCTTCATGGTGATGGTTTGCGGTGGAGGTATTCTTCCGTTGATCCAAGGAGCTGTAGCCGACGCTGGCGGTTTCATTACTAGCTTCTGGGTGGTATTCCTAGGATTGGCATATTTGCTATATTACGCTTTGATCGGTAGCAAGAACGTAAACAAAGATATTCCTGTTGAATAATAAGGACAGGACATAATATGATAAAGAAGAAATTATCCGGCAGAGTTATCTGAATGGGTAATTTCTTCTTGTTTATTCAATTATTTACCTTAATCAAATTAAGTATCATGCAACAAAAAATCAGAACTAAATTTAAAGAGTTATTTAATACCGAAGGTAGCTTATACACATCCCCGGGACGTATTAACTTGATCGGTGAACATACTGATTATAATGGAGGTTTCGTTTTTCCGGGTGCCGTAGATAAAGGGATGATCGCCGAGATCAAACCGAATGGGACGGGCAAAGTCCGGGCGTTCTCCATCGACTTAAATGATTACGCTGAATTTGGCTTGACCGAGGAGGACGCTCCTTCCGCAAGCTGGGCAAGATATATCTTTGGCGTATGCCGGGAGATTATTAAACGAGGTGGTAATATCCAAGGTTTCGATACCGTATTCGCTGGAGACGTACCTCTGGGCGCTGGAATGTCTTCTTCCGCCGCATTGGAAAGTACTTATGCTTTCGCATTGAATGACTTATTCTCATTGAATATCGATAAATTCGAGTTGGCTAAGATCGGTCAAGCTACAGAACATAATTATTGTGGCGTGAATTGCGGTATCATGGACCAATTCGCTTCCGTATTCGGCAAGGCCGGAAGTTTGATCCGCTTAGATTGCCGTTCTTTGGAATATAAATATTATCCGTTTAATCCGGTTGGTTACAAACTCGTGTTATTGGATTCGGTCGTTAAGCATGAGTTGGCATCCTCAGCCTACAACAAACGCCGTAAATCCTGCGAGAACGTGGTAGCCGCCATTCGCCGCAACCATCCGGAAGTAGAGTTCTTACGTGACGCTACGATGGAGATGCTGAACGAGGTAAAAGCGGATGTCAGCGCAGAGGATTACATGCGTGCCGAATATGTTATCGAGGAAATCCAACGCGTACTCGACGTATGTGCCGCACTGGAGAAAGGCGACTATGAGACTGTCGGCGAAAAGATGTACGGCACGCATCAAGGTATGAGCAAGCTTTATGAAGTTAGCTGCGAGGAACTGGATTTCTTGAACGATATCGCCAAGGAATGTGGTGTAACGGGTTCTCGTGTCATGGGTGGAGGATTCGGCGGTTGTACGATCAACTTGGTTAAGGATGAGTTGTACGACGATTTCGTGAAGAAAGCCTTCTCTGCTTATAAAGAGAAGTTTGGCCGTGAACCTAAATTATATAATGTAGTAATCAGCGACGGAGCACGCAAGCTCTGTTAATCTTTAAAATCCATAAAACGATGTCAGCAGCTTTTTATCAAGACGAAGTAAAATTCTATGTTGCCGTAGATTGTATCATTCTAGGGTTTAACAATAAGGAGTTGAATGTTTTATTATACAAACGTTCGTTCGAGCCGATGAAAGGACAGTGGTCTCTTATGGGAGGCTTCGTGAAATCCGGGGAAAGCGTGGATGAAGCAGCATCACGGGTATTAACCGATTGCACGGGCATCGAGCATCTTTTTATGGAACAAATAGGGGCTTACGGAGATGTATCGCGTGACTTAGGGGAACGGGTTATCTCCGTAGCTTACTATTCCTTGGTGAATATGAATGATTTTAGTCCCGAGATCTTGGAAAGCCATAACGCTACTTGGACCAAGATATCCGAGCTTCCTGACTTGATTTTCGACCATAACCAAATGATAAACGATACGTTGTCCGTCCTTAAAAAGAAAGCGGCAAGCCGCCCTATCGGTTTCAATTTGCTTCCCAAGCAATTTACCTTGCCCCAACTACAGACATTGTATGAGGCCATCTACCAAACCCTTTTAGACAAACGGAACTTCCGCAAAAAGCTAAACGCCATGGATATTCTGGAAAAACTGGATATCAAAGACAAGAAAAGTTCTAAACGAGGAGCTTTCCTCTACAAATTCAACGAGAAAAAATACAACAAATGGGTTGAACAGGGTTTCGACTTCTCGCTCTAATCCGAATGATGTATACCCGCAAGAATAAGGCGCTCAGCGGGCTATCTTAAATATCTCTCAATTTATCAAAAATATAAGAAGATAGGAACCTTTACCGAAAAGGAATTGTTTGATTGATATAACGGCTCTTACAAAGAGTTTGATTATCTTTGCAGTCAAATAAATAATTCATCTGATAAAATGAACGATATTCAAGTAATGAACAAAGCAGCTGATAACATCCGTATACTGGCTGCGTCAATGGTGGAGAAAGCGAACTCCGGGCACCCGGGTGGCGCTATGGGTGGTGCAGACTTTGTTAACGTACTGTTCTCAGAGTTCTTAATATACGATCCCAAAAATCCCAAATGGGAAGGACGCGATCGTTTCTTCCTTGACCCGGGGCATATGTCTCCGATGCTTTATTCCGTACTGGCTTTAAGCGGCAAATTCACATTGGATGAACTTCAACAGTTCCGCCAATGGGGAAGCGTTACTCCGGGACATCCTGAGGTAGACGTTATGCGTGGTATCGAAAACACGTCCGGCCCGTTGGGACAAGGACATACTTATGCGGTAGGTGCGGCTATCGCAGCTAAATTCTTGAAAGCACGTCTGGGTGAGGAAGTAATGAACCAGACTATTTACGCATATATTTCCGATGGAGGTATCCAAGAGGAAATCTCCCAAGGTGCCGGACGTATCGCCGGAACTTTAGGACTGGATAACTTGATCATGTTCTACGACGCTAACAACGTGCAGCTATCTACCAAGGTAGAAGACGTCGATGCGGAGAACGTAGCCATGAAATACGAGGCTTGGGGCTGGAAAGTCATTCAAATAAACGGTAACGACGTAAACGAGATCCGCAAGGCTTTAAAAGAGGCTAAGGCAGAGATCTCCAAACCGACTTTGATCATCGGTAACACCGTTATGGGGAAAGGTGCTGTCGGCGCTGATAACAGCTGTTACGAGAATAAGGTATCTACTCACGGACAACCTTTATCCGCGGCAGGAGCTTCCATAGCGGATACGATCAAGAACCTAGGAGGCGATCCGGAACATCCGTTCGCAATCCTTCCTGAGGTAGCCGAATTATATGCCAAACGTGCGAAAGAACTGGAAGTAATCGTCGCCGAGCGTTACGCCGTGAAAGACGTCTGGGCGAAAGCTCACCCGGACTTAGCGGCAAAGATGGAGCAATGGTTCTCCGGTAAGGCTCCTAAAATCGACTGGGCCGCAATCGAGCAGAAAGCGAACCAAGCGACCCGTGCCGCTTCCGCTACCGTATTAGGTGTGCTTGCTACCCATGTAGAAAACATGATCGTAGCTTCCGCCGACCTTTCCAATTCCGATAAGACAGACGGCTTCTTGAAAAAGACCCATGCTTTCGTGAAAGGCGACTTTAGCGGAGCTTTCTTCCAAGCGGGTGTAGCCGAGCTTTCTATGGCTTGTATCTGTATCGGTATGTCTTTACATGGTGGCGTGATCGCCGCTTGCGGTACTTTCTTCGTATTCTCCGATTACATGAAGCCTGCGTTACGTATGGCCGCATTGATGGAGCAGCCCGTTAAGTTCATCTGGACACACGACGCTTTCCGTGTTGGAGAAGACGGACCTACACACGAGCCGGTAGAGCAAGAAGCTCAAGTTCGTTTATTAGAGAAATTGAAGAATCATAAGGGACACAACTCCATGTTGGTACTTCGTCCGGCAGACGTTGTGGAGACAACAGTCGCATGGAAACTAGCGATGGAGAACGTTTACACTCCTACCGCATTGATTCTTTCCCGTCAGAATATCACAGATCTTCCCGCTAAGGAAAACCGCTATCAAGAGGCTTTGCAAGCGGAAAAGGGTGCCTATATCGTCAATGAAGACGCTAATGCGGATGTAATTCTTTTGGCTTCCGGTTCCGAGGTATCGACTTTGGTCGAGGGCGCCGCCCTGCTTCGTGCCGATGGCATAAAAGTTCGTATCGTTTCCGTTCCTTCCGAAGGTCTATTCCGTTCACAAAGCAAAGAGTACCAAGAATCCATTCTTCCCGCAGGAAGCAAGATTTTCGGCTTAACCGCTGGTCTTCCGGTTAATCTGGAAGGGTTGGTAGGTCCTAACGGCAAGGTATGGGGACTTGAATCCTTCGGTTTCTCCGCCCCTTACAAAGTATTGGACGAGAAATTAGGTTTCACGGCTAAGAACGTTTATAACCAAGTAAAAGAATTATTAGCATAAAGATGGGTATAGTAGGTTTGTGTAGCGATCACGCTGGTTTTGAGTTAAAAGAATATATAAAGACAATCCTCGATGAAAGGGGATTGTCTTATAAAGATTTTGGAACTTATTCCTCTGACAGTTGCGATTATCCGGATTTCGCCCATCTGATGGGCAAGGCCGTAGAAGCTGGCGAGGTTTATCCGGGAATAGCTGTCTGCGGTACAGGGAATGGCATTAGTATGACCTTGAACAAACATCGGGGTGTCCGTGCCGCCTTATGCTGGCGAGAGGATATCGCAAAACTGGCACGTGAGCATAACGATGCGAACGTGTTATCAATGCCCGGTCGTTTTATCAGCAAGGAAGAGGCTAAGAAAATCGTTGAGATATTCTTGGATACACCTTTTGAGGGTGGTCGCCACCAACGTCGTATAGACAAGATCCCTTTGTAGAGTCCGCGAAAAAGTCACTTTATAAAATAAAGAAGGCTCTCCCATGGTTCGCTTACCATTCGGAGAGCCTTTTCGTATCACCGTTTAAACGGCAACGTACATATAATAGATGACGGATGCCAAATTTGAAGACTTTCTACTATTAAACATTCGATCTCGCTTTTTGTTCTTTCCATTTAGTTAAAAATGTACGGGCTACCGTCGGGAATAACTCCAGCAACAGTATTTCTTTCTCATTCTCAGCCAATAACACATCCAAATCCTCCAATACAGGATTCTCTTGCATCACGTAATGGGAACCGTCGTAAGGCACCTCATTTTGTACGCCGGCGATTTTCAACCGGAACGCCGGATCTACCGGAATCGGCGTCTTGCCATACTCTCCTTTTACCAAGGCGATAAACTGGTTGGAAGGATTACTATACATCGGGCGACCTTTCTGCTCATCCAGCGCACAGGAAACCGCTTGCGCCCCGATAATCTGGCTCGTAGGCGTCACCAACGGAGGCAAGCCGGCATCCATCCGTACTTGCGGAATGAGCGACATCGCCTTCTCCAACAAGTCGATCTGCCCCAATTGCTTCAACTGGGCAACCATATTTGTGTACATACCTCCCGGGATCTGCGCTTTTTTCACCAACTCGTTCGGCTCGGGGAAATCAAAATACTCCTCGATCGCACGGCAATAAAGCAGCAAATCGTCCTCCTTATCTTTCCGAGCGGCCTCGATGGCATCGTTGAAGAAGCGGTCGATCTCGGAGGGGAAACTATCCTCTACGGGATTAAAGGGCCTCGGGAATTTCTTCGCGGTATCGAACGAGGAAAGTTCCTTGCGGATCGTCAATAACTCCTTGTTGATCTTAGCGATCGCATCCATATCAAGATCCAGCTCGATACCCAATTTCTTGCAAAAGATATAGACCAGTTCCACGGCGGGAGCGGCTGGTCCTCCAGCGAAGTTCCATATATTCGTATCAACGATATCCACCCCATTGATAATGGCGGATACGACCGACGCCAATCCGTAACCGGGCGTACAATGCGTATGGAAATCCACCGGTACTTTCAAGCTCTTCTTGAACAATCGCACCAATTCCGCCGTACGAGCCGGAGGTATCAAACCACTCATATCCTTCAGGGTGATCATATCTGCGCCCAGCGACTCCAGTTGAAGGGCCTTGTTTAAGAAATACTCATTCGTAAAAACAGGCTTATGCAAGGGCCGTCCATGCAAGGCGGCTTTTATACGTTCTACCGGGGAATGGTGAGGATCTATCGTATAACAGATGGCACAGTCGGCCTTTCCCCCGAATTTCTTTACATAACGGATCGTGGATTTCACGTTATCCACGTCGTTCAAAGCATCGAAAATACGCATGATATCGATACCGGAACGAATCGAGTTCCGGCAAAAGCCTTCTATAATCTCGTCGGGATAAGGATTATAACCGAATAAATTACGCCCACGGGAAAGAGCGGATAGCTTTGAGGAATTACCTATTTCCGCTTTGATGATCTCTAAACGATCCCACGGATTCTCACCTAAATAACGCATCACGGAATCGGGAACCGCCCCACCCCATACTTCCATGGCGTAAAAGCCTGCGTCTTTGTAGTAAGGAAGTACACGGTCTATTTGCGCTTGAGACATTCTTGTAGCGAATGCCGATTGCTGACCATCGCGAAGAGTCAAATCACGAATCAATAATTTACGTATCATACCAAATTTGTTTAGATCGTTTTAGTCAATATTCTGATTATATAACAGGATCTAAACAAATTTGATAAAGATTACGGGGTTAATAATAACCAATTTTTCTAAAACCTCAGTCTTTTACTTCCACAACGATCATTACGGGAAAGTGGTCGGAAGGAGTGCGGGCCTCGTATTTGCTCAATGACACCTCTTTCGGGAAATTACCGTTTTGCTCCTTCTGGGCGCTTTCTTTCACCTCGGAGCGATAGGTATCCGTTAAGATTCCATACTTCTTCACCTCAAATTCTTTCGTAAGAAAAAGGTGGTCGATACGGCTATCGGTCTTACGGTCCGGATGGAAACCGTTGAAGGTACCATTCGGGGCATAGCGGAAATCTGCGATCTCATAAGAGTCACGCATGATACCGGAACCATCTAACAACTTATACGACTCACTTGTTTGATCAACATTGAAATCTCCGGTCAGGATAGCGGGAAGTCTCTTCGGGAATTCCTTGATCTTCTTCAAGATCAACTTAGCGCTCTCGGCACGTGCTTGTACGCCTACATGGTCCATATGAAGGTTGAAGAACAAGAAAGTGAAGCCGGTCTGTTTGTCCCGAAACTCGCCCCACGTACAGATACGGGGCAGAACGGCGTCCCAGCCTTTATTCGGACGGTCGGTGATCTCGGATAGCCAGAAATCGCCATGCTCCAAGACCTCGAACTTATCCGTGCGGTAAAAGATAGCCGAATGCTCTCCCGCCTGCTTACCATCGTCACGTCCCACGCCGATATAATCGTATCCGGGCATGGCTTGCCTCAAGTCCTGCAATTGCGGATATTTGCCCTCTTGGGTTCCAAAGATATCGAACCCGTGAAACTGTACGATCTGGGCGATGTAGGGATAGCGTTGTCCCCAGCCATTACCGTTCGTGGAATCGCTGCCGTTGGCGTTACGCAAATTATAGGTGGCAACTACCATTGTCTCCGCCTGTAACGTCATCAAGGCGCAAAGGATAAAAGCGAAAGTATAAAAGAATTTCCTCATGGTTTATATATTTAAAATGCGTGACAAAGATAACGTTTATGCCTCAAAAAACACCTCACCTCGGTTTGCCAAATCGGGGTTATCGCTCGAATACTTTCAATAACGCCAGCCTATCCTCCTCCTTTTTCACCCGAAGATAATTCCGGTAACCACTAAAGCCTGCCATAAGTACCAGTTCCATATTAGTCTTGCCTGCATTTGCGGGAGATACCCGCAAGCGGTCGAGAGCCATCAGACGGCAGCGGTTTATCAAGCGACAGAAATTCATGCCATACTCCTTGTTGATAAAAGCCGACAGGTAGCTACGGTTGGTACTTAGCCCGGCGGCGAGGTCGGTGATCCGCAACTTGGGGTCCAGATAAGGTTTCTTCTCACGTAGGTAGCGTTCTAGGCGTTTACGGTCTAGAGCCGGGAGATTGGGAGGCATATCCTCCACTTTCAACGCCTCGGGCTGGACGATGAGATAATTCTTGTCGAGCATGTTATAACAGAGCATCATATAAAACACGAACGTTGGCAACACCCCCAGCCACACGAAATAGGAAGAGGAGAAAGTCTCCATATCGAGCAACAATCCCGCCAGCGGAACGGGTACGCAAGCCAAGATAAAAACTTGCACGGCCGCCAGCCAATCCAAGGAGATACGTTGCGCCTCCGACGAGTAATCTACGATGAACCGCCTGTAACGGTATATGTTCCGGAGGTTTAGCGCCGGGTAAAGCGTATTGTAGATAAAAAACACGAGACTTACCAGTATACCGCCCTCGAACGAGGCCCCCATAAGGAAGACAGGCACCACCCAGTGCCATCGATTCAGCCTCCGCCGCTCGCCGGTATCCGTTATCATGGATACCACCCAGAAAAACATCACCTGATCCAGCATCAACGTCAATAAAAAGACGGGATGGTAATACGAGAAAGCGCACGGGGCGACCGAATAAAGCACCAACCCGAGCCAACCCAGCGACGTCACCAAGTAAGTCAGCGCCAAGAGCGCCCTCAACCGCCTTTCCTGCCCGCCCCTTCCGTACCGGCAGGCGTCCAGCAACATCAATACCATACATACCATGGCGCAGACGATGGGAAGACTGAAAGCGAAAGCCTCCATAAGACCAAGGCTCATCATGCCGTGCCTCCTTCCTCCTTGGGCTCCCGCTTCCCGGCGGCCGCTTCCCGCTCGGCGACGACGGCACGGGAATAGGTACGGAAATCCTTGAAACCTACCTGCCCGATCAGCGAGCTCACGCTCTTGCCTTGGTTGGCGGGATGCGAGCGGAGCCTATCCAACTCCCTCAAGCGGAAACGGTTCAGGTAACGATTGAAGTTCATGCTATACGTCTGGTTGATAAAGGCAGATAGCACCGTGCGGTTCACGTCCAAGTCCTCCACCAGATCAGTCATCTTATAACCCGGCCTCAAAAAAGGCTTGTGTTCCCGGAAAAAACGCTCGAAACGTCTCTGGGTCAATTTCCCGGAATGGCTACGGCGGAGGCGCACGTCTCCCGCATCCGTTTCCCCGGAGGAAGAAGGCGGGGATTCACGGCGCAAGACGTAGAGGCAGTATTCCCGCCGTATGACATGGTACGATAGCAAAACGTGTTGGAGGGCGATGCCGCAAGACACGACTGCCGTCCAAAGGGAATAGTAGAACCGGCTCCGTGGTATGAACGTAGGCAGGACCGATGAGAGCAGCGAGGCGATGGACACACCTACCAAGAAGATCACCCAGCCCGCCGGCCCGCGAACCAGCGTATCCTTCCCTCTCGCCCTCTTATAATAAGATACCAGCAGCGCCAGCGTAAGGATATAATACAAGAGGCCAAAAACAACCCTCAGCAGGGGCTTGAGGGTAAAAAAGCGGGTATACCACTCGTACCCTGCGGGAATCACCTCCGCTTTCCCCCTCACGATCTCCAGCCGCACGTCGAAAGGCACGAAGCACGACCAGACCAACATCGCCAGCGCCAGCAGCCCGGGTACGAGATAATGGAGAGGCGGGAATTCCTCCGGCTCGCCCAGCCTCGTGAGGAAACGGACGATCCGGTAGAAGAAGATAGACGGCAAGACGAAACAAAGCAGGCAAACCACGTTGAGCCGGACAAACAACGAGGGATAAAACTGATAGCAAAACGTGACCAACCACCCGGTAGCCGAGACAGATAGGTAAACCAGCAATATCCTCTTCAAGTCACGCTCCTCCCGAGACAGGCAATCCTGCAAGGAAAGCCCCACCACCATCCCGCAAGACACGGCGGAATAGACGGGTACCAATACCATGATAGAGATCATATAAACAGTCAGGATATCCATGCCCCAAATATATCGCTTTTTTATCAAGGCCTGCCGCTTTTTGATAGAAAAGAGACATTTTTACCTTTTTGCGCGTGAATTACGATCTGTCCTATCAATAAAATCAGCTAATTACGATTTGTCCTAATAGATTCGGACGGATTGTCATGCGGGAAACCCGCTCCCTCCCATATCTTAGCGGCAACTAAAATACGAACATCATGAAAGAACAAATCATCCTAACAACAGGCGTCTTACTATTCCTTTCGCTCGTATCGGCATGGGGGCAAGGGACAAGCACAATAGATATAGATCTTAGTGACGATAGCCATAAAGGGGGAATTACCATTAGTCAAGACAATAGCGTATATCGTATTCACGGTACGTATGATGTCCAAAAACAAGGATTGCCATCACAAGAAACCGGATACGGCACAACAGATCAGAATAAATCGAAAGCCGTTATTGTGGTCGCCAGTGGCATACAGGTAAAGATCACGCTGGAGAATGTAAACATCGAGAATCTCCAAGAAGACGAACCTTATTGCGCCTTATACGCCGATGGAGCCAAGAAAGTAGAATTGACCCTAGCCGGAGATAACAGCTTAGCAGGTGGCCATGACCTACCCGCCATTTGCGCGCCTACAGGCGATGGTACCGAGCTTATAATAAAAGGTAAAGGAAAACTAACGGTCAAAGGAGGAAATGAAGCCGCCGGAATAGGCTCACGATACAGTAAAGATGCGAAAGGAACCATCACGATCGAGAACGGTACCATCATTGCCCATGGGAAAGGATATGGAGCCGGTATCGGAACAAGTGCTAATTCCAATGGTGGAACCGTCCGGATCAAAGACGGGAATATCACCGCCACAGGGGGTGATTCCGGGCCGGGTATCGGGGTATCGGGGACTCCCGCTCATGCTAATCCACCCATAACTTCCGGAACGATAGAGATCAGCGGGGGAATCGTAAATGCCACCGGATATAACGGTATGGGCGCAGGGGAAGGAAAGGTAGGGGAAACAGTCACGATAAGCGGGGGGATCATCTCCGCTATAACGAATAAAGATGGAGGCAAAGCTATAAACGCGTCATCTTATGTCCTCCCCTCCGGTCAGAATAGCGCTATCATATTTCTAAAGGAATATAATTATAGTAGCATTGAGGGTAGCATCAAGGGTAGCATGATAGATGGCAACAACGTCGACATTACCCACTATACCATCGACCGGGATTACGAGATACCGCCCGGCTATACACTCCATATAAGAAGGAAACAGACATTGACGATCGCCGATGGCGTAACCCTCACCAATGAAGGGACGATCAGCAATGAAGATAGTGGAACCATCGACGGCAACGGAACGATAGAGAACAATGAGGATCTCAAGAGTGACAATACCAATATCAAGGTTCAGCTTAATGGTCAGAAGATAAAGTACAAAGTGAACTTTCAAACCAATTATCCCATCGACGACGGCACTAATAGCACAGAATACCTATCAGAAACTGACGCATTAAGGCCAGGTGAGCTCACCTATACATATTACACCCTAGTAGAAGGCTGGTACGACGATAGAGAAGGCGGGAATCAAATAACCAAGATCACCGGGCCTATGACCCTCTACGCCCATTGGACAGAGAACCTGATCAAGACCACCGCCTCCCCGGCCACGCTGGAAGGGACGTACGCCACGCCACTGGAGCCGAATGAGCTTTATGACCTGTCCGGGCTCCTCGCTCCCGATACCTACGGCGATAAGTCCGACTATAAGTTCGAAATCGACGGTGCAGCTTATGGCCTGACGGTAAACAATGATAACAAGCTATGCGGTTCCCCCAACAAGGCTACCGCAACATCCGGAGCTAAGATACGCATTGACATCAGCCATGTCAATTGCGAGAAGCCGGAGAGCGTAGACATCCCAATAACGATCCACCCGAGAACACTCACCGTCACCCCGCGGGCCGACCAAATACTGTATAAAGGCGAGGCCCCGAAATATGACACAAGCGGAGAAGCCAAAGGAGAAACAGCAGCCTTCTCCGGGCAACTGGCCATAGACTCCCCAACCAACCTTATCATTCCGGGAGATCTCAAGCTAATAGATAACGACAAGTTCCTAGCGTCCAACTACAAGCTGGAACTCACGCCGGATATCCCATGTACCTATACCGACAAGCTACCGGAAGAGGCCCGTGTAGAACTTGGTGGCGACAAGAAGGGGGAATGGTATGCCGGAGCCGTTATCTTCTCCGCTCCTCCCGGTTTTACCATCAAGCTGAAAGAAGTGGAAGAGACGGGTATACAAACTAAGGCGATTAGCCCGCTAATCGCTTCCGGCGAAGTCTTCGCCGCCTCCTTCACCTTCAGCCAAGAGGGAACCTTCGACGTGACCTACCTGCTCAAGCGTGACGACCCGTATACGCAAGAGTACGAGCATAAGGCCACGGATATCCGCCTCGACCTCAACGCCCCTACCGTAACCGTTTCCACCAATAACCTCGGCTATACGCTCACCGCCACCGATGGCAAGGGCAGCGGCGTAGCTTCCGTCCTCATCGACGGTGCTTCCGTGCAGCTTACCTCCGACCGCTATGACGGTTCCGGAAGCGAGGGCCTCCATACCTACAAGGTGACGGACCATGCGGGACACGAGAGCGCGGGCACGTTCAGCCTTGCCACTCCGTCGCCTCCGGTATACACGGTCGTAATCCCCGAGACCGCAAACGCAACCCTCACCCCCTCTCCCGGTACCTATTACTATGAGGAGGGTGATCAATTCTTCCTCTACATTGAGCTAGACTCGGCCTACAGCCAGTCTACCCCCGTGGTAAAGGCGAACGGCCGGACGATCACCCCCAACCGAGACGGCAGCTACACGATAGCCGTCTACGAAGATATCCGGATCACGATAGAGGATATCATCGTATCCACCGCCCGGATCACCGACAACAAGAGCCGTATCCGCTCCTCCGGCGGCATACTCTACATCAACACCTCCGCCCCGCTCGACGTATCGATAACGACAATGGCCGGAAAGCTGATCCGCCATTCTCCCCTCCCCGCCGGTAGCAACCACTTGTACGGCCTGCCGGCCGGCTTCTACGTCGTGAGGCTATCCAACGGCACGACCGCCAAGGTAGGAATCGCCCGGTGATAAACCAAAACGCCCCGGAAAGAATCGATCCTTCCGGGGCGTTCCTGTATTCCAAGGCTAGCCTAGTCTGAGAACGCAGACATGATCGGACGAGCGATCCACACTTGCGGCTGCGGTACGTCCAACAGGTAGGCGATCGTACCGGCGATATCATATACCATCGTACTCTCCGGGATCTTGAAGCCTTTCTTTACGTTCTTTCCATAGAAAACGATCGGGGTTTGCATCTCGTTCATCGTCTTGCCACCGTGACCGGTCTCGATACCGCCGTGGTCGGCCGTCAGTATAACCACCGTATCATCCATGATACCCGCCTCACGAACGGCGTCCATCACTTGCGTCAAGCAACTGTCCAAATGATTCACCATCGCGAAATACTCCGGGGAGCTCCAACCCTTGCCATGTCCGGTACCATCCGGCTGATCGTATATGATCGCACAAAGGTTCGGCTTCTTCTCCTTGATATACTGAACGGCTACCGGGGTACATCCGTTCGGGTTCTCAGTCGACATCGGGGCATGCTTACGGAAGCTCATGGCCAAGGTATCCACCAGATAATTCATGCCTTCCCACTCATAGATATAGCCGATCTCAGCCTCGGGAGCCTTATCCCGGTACAGGCCGAAGATATTCGGGAAACGGTTGTCGCTATTCACGACACGCGAAGGAAGCTCCGGCGTACGAGATCCCCACTCCGTATATCCGTGCAACTCCGGTCCCGCTCCCATAAACATGGAAGCCCAATTACAAGCACTCGACGAAGGCAGGATCGAACGATTCTCTAACGTGGAGGCGCCTTCCGCCATCATCTTACGGAAAGTAGGCATATCCGCCCCATTATTCAAGCAATGGGCGCTCAAGCCGTCGAAACCGATCAAGATTACATGCTTTGGCAGATTCTTCTCTTTCAAAGGCGCTTGCTGAGGTGCCGTATTACAGGCGCTCAGGCAGTATGCGATTACCGCACAACAAATAAATAAGATTTGCTTTTTCATCTTACCGTGTTTTTCTTTTATGATTAATATTGAAGTATCTTAGATTCCGTCAGACAAAGGTACAAAGTTTAACTAAAGTTCAAAAAGATCATTTATCTTTGTGGCTTAATCTAATCTTATTTTCATAAATACGTATGTACAAACATTTCCTAACAAGCGTATTGCTTGTATTTTTCATGCTATCCTGTAGCAAACCTTCCCCTTTTGAGGGAAAGATGCGAGAAAGCGTACAAACCTCCCTAAGCTGGAGAAACGACACGACCGGTATCTGGGAAACAGCCGGCTGGTGGAACTCGGCGAACGTATTGACCGCCACCATTCGCTACGGCGCCGTAACCAAAGATCCGGCCATCCCATCTGTCATAGAGGATGTATTCGAGAAAGCCCGTCATTACCAAGTAGGCGTAGACTCAACCGGTACTCCCCGTTATTGCGACAACTTCATCAATGATTATTACGATGACGAGGGTTGGTGGGCATTGGCATGGATCGAGGCCTCCAAACTGACCGGAGAGAAAAAGTACCTAGATATGGCCGAGATCATATTCGATGATATGACAACTGGCTGGAGCGACGCTTGCGGAGGTGGCATCTTCTGGAAAAAGAACCCTTTGCATTACAAGAACTCCATAGCGAACAACCTGTTCTCCCTGACAGCTATCCGATTATATAAAGCGACCCAAAATCCGGCGTATCTCGACTGGTTCAAGAAGAACGTGGATTGGTATACGCAAACCGGCATGATCAATACGGACATCTACCAAATCGAGGACGGCACGAAAGACGATTGTACCCCCAACCGCAACGCCCACTACACGTATAACCAAGGCGTAGCCATCGCTGTCTTAGCCGAGATGTATCTCCAAACCAACGATAAATCTTACTTGGAGCTAGCGGAAAAGATCGCCGACGCTACCATTACCACGCAATTGGTAACCGACGAGGGTATACTTCGTGAGATGAAGCCCGAGATCGATGATAGCAACGACGGTGTCCAATTTAAGGGTATCTTCATCCGTCATTTAGCCTTCCTGTATGAAGTGACAAAGAATCCGGCTTATAAAGATTTCATCTTGAAAAACGCAGAATCCATCATCACGAAAGATTATGACCCCACATCCAAAAGCTTCGGTTGTTATTGGTACGGCCCTTTCCACAAGGAAAGCTCGGCAGCAAACGCTTGCGCTTTGGAGTGCGTGATAGAGGCTTATGAGTTAACGAAACAGAGATAATCATATATGTTAAAAACATCGCTGTCCTGTACAAGTATTGACGAGGGGCGATGGCAATAGTGGCGTAAGGCTACAACAGTATCGCCTCTAGCCCTCAAGAGTAGTGGCATGAGGCGATACCAGTATAGGCATTTCTTTTTACCAATAATAGGTCTCCATAATCTCCTTCATTTTAGGGGTATTCGTGTCCTCATCCTTAACATCTTTCCGCAGCTTCAGCATCTCCTCCTTCATTTGCCGGATAATCTTGGCGTATTGGGGATCGTTGTAAGCGTTGTGATTCTCACGAGGATCGGATTGAAGGTCGTAAAACTCCCATGCTGGTGTCGTGGTCTTATCCTCCGAACCAGTCATATTCAGACGGTCGCCATAGAAAAACATCAGTTTATACCGCTCATTACGGATACCCATATGGGCCGGACGGTTCGAATGTTGGGTCCAATAACGATAATACATCTCCTTACGCCAATCCTTTGGGGTATTTCCTTTCAGATTATCGCGAAAACTATGGCCCTGCGATTCTTTCGGGGTCTTCACGCCTGCGTAATCCGCCAGCAAAGAGGCAAAATCCACGTTCAAGATCATATCCTTATTGCGGGTCCCCGCCGGGATCTCTTTCGGGTAACGGATCACGAAAGGCATACGTAGAGACTCCTCATACATCATACGCTTATCGAAGAAACCATGCTCTCCTAAGAAATAACCTTGGTCGGATACGTACACCACGATCGTATTATCGGCGATTCCCATATCGTCCAGCGCTTTCAATAACTTCCCGATATTATCGTCGATCGTAGCCCCGCAACGCAGATAGTCGCACACCAATTTCTGGTAAGCGGCGCTACGGGCGGCAGATCGATGCATGCCCTTCGTCGTAAAAGGCAACTCCGGATACCGGCACCACCATTTATCAGGGTCTTGCGACGCCACGTCCCAACGACGAGCCAACTCCTCCAAAGGCTGTCCGGAGAAGGTACGTCCATTCGTCTCCGGCCCCCAATCAAATAAGTTCTCCGGTTCCGGGAAAACAACGCCGTCATACAAATGCCTCATCCGTTCCGGGAAATCCCAAGGCTCGTGTGTAGCCTTGAAATGACAACACATCATGAAAGGCCGGTCCTTATCGGCCTCTTTCATCCAACGGATCGCCTTATCCGTCACGATATCCGTGGAGAAACCTCGTACCCGCTCCCCGAAATTACGCTCACCCGGCCAAGGGTCCGTACAGTTTATGAAAGTAGGGTCCCGGTACTCGCCTTGGTCATGAAACACGGAATAGAAGTCGAAACCTTGCGGTTGCGTTTTCAGATGCCATTTACCGACCAAAGCGGTCTGATAGCCTCCCGCCCGCATTTGCTTGGCGATATTATCCTGCTCCGGATCAAAGGAATCACTTAACGTGTAGACACCGTTCACGTGACTATAGGCTCCGGTCAAGATCGCCGCACGACTAGGGGAAGAGATCGAGTTCGTACAAAAACAATTATCTAACACGCAGCCCTCCGCAGCCAAGCGACGGATATTCTCGTTCCGGGCATAATCACCCAACACCCCCCCGTAAATGCCCCAAGACTGGGAAGTATGATCATCCGAAAGGATAAACAAGATATTGGGACGTTCCTCTTGCACTGGTTTATCGGCGGCAAAAAGGAACTGCCCGTTCCCCGAAAGACAACAGGCAGTCATTCCGATACTTATGATCGATTGTTTCATAGGTCATGACGTTTTTTCCCTTGTACTAGACCCGGTTCCCTACGCTCTGTTCCCTTTACGCGCATTAGGTTATCCCCTAACTCATGACGTTTCAGGTCGGCGATCTTCATCAATTTCGCGGCTTCCTCAGGATACTGGGTGATCACGTTATAACGCTCTCCCGGATCACGGCGCAAGTCGTACATCTCCGGTTTCATGATCTCCAGATTCGTCAACTTACCCGGCTGGCCGTCGTTTCCCGGCTCATAAGCCCCGTAAGTAACGTATTTATGAGGGAATACCAGCTTAAACATACCGTCCGTGACAGCCTCCAAGTCATTCTTGTTATAATAATAGACAAAGGATTCACGAGGATTCGCGTCTTTCTTGCCCTCTATCAATGATAAGATACTAACGCCATCAATCTTGCGAGTAGGCAGCGGGGCCTGCGTGATCTCGGCGAACGTAGGAAGAAGGTCGATATTAGAAGCTAACTTATTACAAGTCGTACCCGGTAACGTCTTACCTTTCCAGTACATGATACAAGGAACCCGGTTACCACCATCAAAGGTCGTAGCCTTTGCCTCACGTAACCCACCGGCTGAACCGGCATGATTCCCGTAATTGGTCCAAGGGCCATTATCGGAAGTCAAGATCACCAACGTATTATCTTCCAAGCCCAGCTCACGCAATGTCTTGAATATCTCACCTACACTCCAGTCGATCTCCATCATCACGTCGCCATATAAACCCTGCTCGCTCTTTCCCTTGAATTTATCGGAAACGGCCAACGGTACATGGGGCATATTATGAGCCAGATACAAGAAGAAAGGCTTATTCTTATTCTTCTTGATGAAATTAACAGAACGGGTGGTATAATCCGTAGTCAACCGTGTTTGGTCCGTATTATAACCGATAATCTCGTTTCCGTCATAAGTCGGCAAATCCGGGAAATTAAAGACCTCACCTTGTTGCGGGTGGAATGGCCACATATCGTTAGAATACGGCAAACCATAATACTCATCGAAGCCATTTTGCAAGGGAAGAAATTCCTTTTGGCTACCTAAATGCCATTTACCGAAGATAGCGGTACTATATCCTTTCTGTTTCAATACCTCTGCGATCGTCATCTCATCCGGATGGATTCCGTAGTTCGAATCCGGTCCCGGAGCGCCGGCGAAACCGATACGATTCGGATAGCAACCGGTCAACAAGCCGGCACGAGACGCTCCACTGATCGGCTGTCCCGCCAAGAAGTGTGTAAAACGAACGCCTTCCGCCGCCATTTTGTCGATATTCGGAGTGGTATATCCGTAAGCCCCATTAAAAGAAAAATCTCCGTACCCCACATCATCCAAATTAATCAGGACGATATTCGTGTAATCAGCGGCTATGCCTGCCATTGAAAAGGCTGAGGCGGCCGTCAGTAACATTAGTTTATTCTTCATGATATTATTTATTGATATATTGGCTTTTAATTAAACAAATATAAACATACATAATCAGACGTTCTTTCTTTTTACATTTTTTAAAGCAAGAATAGTCCTAGGATTATCACTTTTCTAAAGAACGCTCAAAAGCATCTCTCATCGCTTGCAACTCCTTTACTTTCTCGGGATATTGATCTTTGAAATTCATATGTTCCGTGTTATCCTTTTCTAAGTTGGAAAGGAACAACTCATTAAGGACCTTCTCTCCCTCCGGAGTCACGTCATGGGGATTCGCTATTAATTTCCATTCCCCGCAACGGACAGCCCATTGCTTCCCAAAATCAAAATGAAGTGCCTTATGAGGAGAAGATTTGGAACTGTCTTTGATAAGTGGGAGTAAGCTCTTTCCATCCACATCCATCCCTTCCGCTGAAAGACCGCATAATTCGACCAAGGTAGGAAACCAATCGATATTCATCGCAACCTGATCACGTACCTCACCTTGTGGCAGCTCCTTGGGCCAGCAGATGATAGCCGGAACCCGGATACCTCCCTCAAACAAAGAGAATTTTCCGGCCCGGTAAGGACCGCTATAGCCTCCTCCTCTAAAAGTACGTTCCTCCATGCTATGCCCGTTATCCGATTGGAAGATCAAGATGGTATTATCAGCCAACCCCTCGGCAGCCAAGAAGGTACGTAACTCCCCTAAATAATCATCGAAAGTAGAGACAAACGCCGCATACATTCTTCTGGGATTAGGTAGGTCCGCATAATAATCCAACCATTTCTCGCTGGGCTGCAATGGGTAATGAGGGATATTTACCGCCCAATAGATAAAGAACGGTTTCTCTTTATCTTCCGTAGCGAATTTCTTGATCTCTTTCAGGTTCTCTGCGGCGAAAAAGTTGCCCGGAGAATAGATCTCCCTCTCATTCTGCCACAAATCATGCCGATTCGGGCCACCCCAATAATAGAAATGGGAATAATTATCCACACATCCTCCTCGTATTCCCCAAAAGTAATCGAAACCCTGTGCGTTCGGCCCCTGTTCTATACGGTCGCCCAAATGCCACTTTCCGATCAAGGCGGTACGGTAGCCATTCGATTTCATTCGCTCGGCTATAGTCTCTTTCTCTACCGGTAAGAAACTATTCCCTCCCGCATTCACTGTAAGTCCCGCACGTTTGGCGAATTGTCCCGTCAATAAGGAAGCCCTCGACACCGAGCTAACCGCCGCCCCATAAAACTGGGTAAAGCGAACGCCTTGATTTGCCAAGGCATCCATATGGGGAGTACATAAATCTTTCGCCCCAAAGCAGTTCACGTCCAGTGATCCATGATCGTCCGTATAGATCAAGATCACGTTCGGATGAGCCGACTGAGCCTCAACGATACCAGCGAGCAGAAGCCCGCTGGTAGTTAAAATGAGTTGTTTTATATTCATGATTTATTTTCAAATACGATACCTCGCCTTAGTCCCAGTTCGGATTTTGCTCCAAATTTGGATTCAAGACTGTTTGGTTATAAGGGATCGGCCATAAATAATCTCGTTTCGGATTAAAAGAACGTTTCACGACTTCTATTCCATCATAATTATGCATCATACCATTATTCTCTTTCTCGGCGGTTTTCCAACGCAAGATATCCGAATAGTAGAGTCCTTCAAAGGTCAACTCGATACGGCGTTCACGGCGGATTACCTCACGCATCTGATCTTTCGTCAAACCTTTTGGTACTTCCGGCATATTGATATCCGGACGCCTACGCAATTGGTTGATGGCATCATAAACTGACTGATCAGGACCACTCGCCTCATTCTGCGCCTCGGCATACGTCAACAGAACTTCCGCATAACGAATTAAAATGAAATTGAAAGCCGAACGTTCTACTAAAGGAATCGTTACATCATCCTCATAAGAAGTGTATTTCTTCACACCGAAACCCGTAGTCGCCACATCTTCTTTTGTGATCGTCTTTCCTAAATACGGATAACCGATGCAAACGATCGATTTCAATAAACGAGGATCTCTGTTCTCATACGGACGAGTCGGATCATAAAGCGGTGACTCTTCTATCGTCTTCCCGTCAATACAGAGATATGTATCAACCAGTTCCTTCAAGGGAGCCGGACGATTCAAGCGCCAGATATTCTGATCATAATCCGTTGGATACTCCGGCAATTTCGCTTCTATATCAAAGATTACCTCACAATTATATTTATTATCTTCGCTAAAGAAATGACGATAATCATTGAATAATTGATAAACGCCAGACTCCATTACCTGCTTAGCAGCTTGGGCCGCCTCCGCCCAACGAGAATTATATAATAAAGTACGGGCTTTTAACGCTAACGCAGCACCTTTTGTCGCACGTCCCAAGTCTGAGCTAGCATAGGTGTCCGGTAGCACGGCAGCGGCCTCCTCCAAATCCTTGACAATCTGATTCACTACCTCGTCCTTGGAATTGCGAGGTAATTCGGCTTGCTCATCCGCATTGGGAGCATCTATAATCAGTGGCACACCTCCGAATTTATCGACCAGACTTAAATAATAGAAAGCTCGTAAGAACTTGGCTTCACCCACCATCTTCGCCTTCTCCGACTCATCCATATCAACACCTCCGACATTAGCGATGAAAGTATTCGTACGGCCAATACCAACGTAACAGTTCTTCCATAAACTTCCGATTAGAGCCGTAGTAGACAAATGTTCACCCTTTCCAATCGCTTGCGTACCATTCGCCTCGTTATAAGGCATCGCATTCGCTGTCAACATATCGAATTCCATCGTATGCAATGAACGCCAAGGTTTCAATGCGTTGTAACATCCCATTATACCGGCGCTCGCATGCTCTTTTGTCTTCCAGAATGTTTCCGTGGAATATTGATCGGAAGGATCTACATCCAACCAGCTATCGCAAGCGATTAAACTCATACAAGCGACAGCGACACATATCATCTTATATATTTTACGTCTCATATTATTATTCCTTATTATTTAAAATGTGACATTAACACCTGCCGTATAAGTCCGTACAGACGGATAGGCATACCAGTTGCTTCCCTTCAAGTTCTTCTCCGGATCAAAATCCTTCATCGGAGAGAACGTGAATAAGTTTTGCGCATTGACAAAGACCTTTAATCTCTTAACCACACCGCTTTTCAAGAAAGAGGCCGGTACGTTATAAGAAAGTTGCAAGTTCTTCAAACGTAAATAAGAGGCATTTCTCAACCAGAAATCATTTGTACGGAAATTCTCGTTCAAGCATCCTTCATACGTAGTCAAGATAGGCAATGTAGCGCTGGTTCCCCGCTCGGGAGTCCAAGCATCCGTCAACCATTGTTCCGGCAAACCACAACCAAACCATAAAGGAGTAGCACCAATGCGGTCTCCATATGTATAGACATCAGTTACACCTTGGAAGAAAGCGCCCAGATCCCAATCCTTATATCCTAAGTTGATATTGAATCCATAAGTTATCTTAGGAATCACACCACCACGTATCTGGCGGTCATCTTCGGTAATTTTCCCATCTCCATTCGTATCCTCAAACTTCAGATATCCCGGTTTAGTAGCTGCGGTTTGATACGGACTATTCTTGATTTCCTCCTCAGATTGGAAAATACCGATAGCATGAAGCATATAATAAGAATCGATAGGCTTTCCTTCTTCCAAGATAAACATTCCATCAATGATTGTTTGCCCCTTCAAGCTAACGATCTTATTCTTGATAAAGGTCATATTTCCATTTACCTCGTAACGGAAGTCCCCGATATTGTTCCGATATCCCATATTCAACTCGAAACCTTTATTGCTCACCTCGCCGATATTACGGATCGGGCCATCCAGACCACCTACTTGATCCGGCAAAGTAACCTTTCGCAAGATGTCGGAAGTACGTTTATCAAAGAACTCGAAAGAGAAATCTAAGTTTCCGTTTAACAAGCTAGCGTCAATACCGACATTCGTCATGGTCGTTGTCTCCCATGTGATGTTCGGATCGTTATAGGCGGTAATAGCCGCTCCGGATTGCATCGCTCCATTTAACGGGTAGTTATAATCCGTAATTGAACCATCATTTTTTATCACCTTCAAGTTCATTAGGTCCACGTAACGGAACAAATCGATACGCTCGTTACCCAATTGTCCCCAAGAAGCTCTCAATTTCAGATTATATATCCAAGGAATATCTTTCATAAACTCTTCCTCGCTCAAACGCCATCCGGCAGAGAATGATGGGAAAATACCCCAACGATTTCCTTTGGCAAAACGAGACGAACCATCATAGCGAAAGTTACCCTCAAATAAATAACGATCCTTATAACCATAATTCACCCTACCAAAGTAAGACATCAAGACTGATCTCGAGGAAGTACCCGCTACACTCGGATTACTAGAACCTGCGTTTAATTCGTGCAACTCGTTCCCTAAGAAACCTTCTACCTTAGCGGAAAACTCAGTCTTATCATCGCTCTCAAAACTATAGCCAGCCAATACTTTTACGTCATGGGCATCATTGAACTTCTTGCCCCAAGATAAAGTATTGAATACTGTAACTGCCAAGTCATTCTTATCACCTTTATAGGCATGGCGTGTATTCTGACCGTCATAAACCACTCGTTTCTCCTCATTGGTCTTCAACTGATATTCGTATACATCAGGCGCAAAACGAGATTGCAGATAATCATATTTGTTTAAACCGACATTCAAGTTATAAACGATATCAAACGGAAGCTTATATTCCGCAGACAAATTCGCCAACATACGCAAGGACTTATGCTTGTTCTCGCCCTCATCGGCCAACGCCAACGGATGGCGATAGATATTATGCCCAGGAGTACGGATAAAGGTATCCGCATAGCGACCATCGGCCGTATAAGTCGGGTGGAAAGCCTGCGCTTTATAAGTCATCTCCACTAAGTTTGCCACACCCGCTACCGGCTCATTATAGATCTGATAATGCGCATTGATATTAGCGCCGATCTTCAAACGGCTATTTACCTGAGCAGTCGTATTCACAGCTAAGGTATATTTATTGGAATCCGTTCCACGCAATACTCCATTTTGATCACCATAGCCTAAAGATACGGAATACGTATATTTATCATCACCTCCGGAGAAACGCATGTTATGCTCCATAATAAAGGCATTATTATACATAATATCCAACCAATTATTCTGCGGATACATAATCGGGTCTGTTAACATACCTTGTTTGTACTCCTCGATTAACGCATCAGAATAATCCACCGTTAGTTTACCTTCGTTCCGTTGCGCTTGGTTTCTCATTTCCATAAACACGACCGGATCATATACGAAGTTAGGCAGATAGGTAGCCTGCTGCACGCCGAAATAGTTATTATAATCGACGGTAAACTTACCTTTCTTTCCCCCCTTTGTCTTTACCAAGACAACGCCATTCGCCGCACGAGAACCGTAGATAGCGGAAGAAGCCGCATCTTTCAATACGGAAATACTCTCAATATCATTCGGATTTACCGCTTCCAACGGGAACTCGATGCCATCCACCAAAATCAACGGGTTATTATCGTTCAAGGTTCCCTGACCACGAATACGAATCGTCGCCCCGTCCGCTCCCGGCTGAGCACCCGCTTGATTTACGTAAACACCTTGCGTACCTTGCAACGCTTGGGTCGAGTTGGTGATCGGACGATTCTCCAACGTCTCCGCATCCAAAGAGGAGATCGCTCCTGTTAAATTCACTTTCTTCTGCGTTCCGTAACCTACGACCACAACCTCATCCAACTTCTGGGTATCCTCGGACAGGCTAACCATTACTTTCGAAGAATTACCAACCTCGACCGTACGATCCGTATAACCAATAAAAGAAACTACCAAGATCGCATTGTCCGGTACTTCCAGACTGAAGTTTCCATCGATATCCGTAATCGTTCCGTTCGTAGTGCCTTTAACGACAACATTCGCCCCGATAATGGGTTCTCCCAAGGCATCTTTTACTTGCCCGGTAATCTTTCGTGGCGAAGACTGGAATAAGGCATTCGGATGTGAGACACTTGAAACACTCTTTGACTTAATTATAATCTGCCGGTCTACAATCTCATATTGGTATCCCGTATTTTTCAAGGCTTGCTCTAAGACCTCCTCTAACGAAGCATTATTTGCTTTTACACTCGTTTTCCTATTTACATTTACTTGATTATCATTCAAGAAGAACGTGTACTCACTATTTTTCTCTATTTCTTTTAGCACTTCCGATATACTGCAATCCTGTTTATTCATGGAAAGCTTATAATTCTGTCCATAGGTAGAAGCGGATACAGTGCATGCGAAAGCCAAGGATAACAACGCACTTATCTTCATGACTCGGTTTACTTTTCTGATTTTTTTCATAACTTTGTAATGTTTCTGATGAATAAATTAGCAGGTGTGTCGGCCTCTCAACTCCTAACGCCTGCCGTCAAGAACATTTGATCAGGAGGAGAAACCTAGTTTTTCCTCCTGTTTTTTATTAGACTCAAGAACTGTTAACAAGCATATCTCCTAGAATTTAACGTTAGACACTCATTTATCTCCCTTTATATATAGTTCATATTCATTGTCTTTCTCTCTGTATTTAATGGGCGACGTATTGCTCAGCATAAACAGGATTCGCTCCAAGGACTCATCCCGTACCTTAAACGTAAACCGATATTTCTCCGCTATCTCCTTCGGGCACTTTATCTTCCGCCCGAACCAAGGCTCCAGACGGGTAAGGATCATGCTCAAGCGTTCGTTCTCAAAACTGAGGACACCGTTACGCCAACCCGAATACTCCTCGGCATTAACCGTCTTAACTCTAACGGTATTCGCTTGTTTGTCGAAAACCAACATCTCGTTCGGGTTCAATATCACCTCACGCCTGTTCTTCACATTGGGACCTCCCAAGCCAATCTTCACCTTACCGTTTAACAGGATCGTCTCCAACTTGCTCTCGGAATCATAATTGAAAACCTCGAAGGCCGTGCCCAAGGCCGTTACATCCATGTTCTTGGTATGCACGGTAAATGGTCTTTCCCGATCTTTCGCTACGTCGAAGAAGGCTTGCCCTTTTAATTCCACATCACGGGTCTTGCCATCGAAACTCTTTGGGTAAATCAACTGGCTATTCGGCCCCATTCTCACGGTCGTGCCGTCCGATAAGGAAACCGGCTCTATGCAACGGACACCGGAGGCCATTACATATATATATTGATCTTCTTTCGTATGAGACCAATAAACTACGCTTCCTACACCTAAAAGTAGCAATATGGAGGCGGCTATCGCCGTAATCTTATAGACCCAGAGTTTACGGACACCGTTTGTCGCCATTGTCCGGGCTATGATTCGTTCCCACATGCGATTCCCCACCACGGGATTCACGCGATCCGCAGCCTCGTCCCATTGGGAACGCATACGCTCTTCCACTTTTGGGTCACACAGCAAACGTTGCCGATCTTTCTCATCCAGAGCATCTCGCATCAACTTCTTCAATATCGTTCTCGTATCTTCGCTCATGTTTATTATTCTTGTTCTATTTATAAATACACGCCACGACTCCCTCCCCCCTATTGGAAGATAAAAAAATTCGCTTAGGTTAATCAAATTCAGATAAGATACCCAAATACGATTGAAAAATAATCATGCCTAAAGCCTCAAGTACAATTAAATGTCCATTACTTATAGGTACTCTTTAAAATTATCTTTACGAAATTGTATTTTATCAGTATCTTCCTTGCTTTCCATCCTTATATTTCCGTCCTTTGTATTCAATGAAATTGGTTGCCGACGGTGTCGGCAGTATTTCCGACGCCGTCAGCAATATTTCCGACAGCGTCAGCAGCATTGCCGAGGGCGTCGGCAACCGATTTCATCAAATAGAAACGCCAAAGAGATAAACGTTAAATCTCCGAGGCATCCTATACATTATCCATTTAAATAACGAGAAAATCATGGGTAAACCAAGAAGTGGCATCCAAGTCAGTATTTATAATACACCGGGCAATGAACAACGCGGGCCAACATCCTGCGCACGAGTCATCACCAGAGATACCAAACGCATGAACGATATATGTGAGTATATTTCCGAATGCTCATCCGTCACCTCCGCCGACATAAAAGGTGTATTGGAGGCGCTTACTTCCTATATCGGCAGGGAATTATCCTATGGGTACAGCGTGGAACTGGAAGGATTGGGACATTTCTCGCCATCGGTAAAAAGCAAAGAAGTAACGGACCAGAAAGGAAATACTAAATCAAGCGCTAGCATACACGGCGTTAACTTCCGCTGCTCTCCCCGACTGAAGGAGATGGTAAAAAAGAACGCCCCCATCTTGGTTAAACGGGAAAATCTGCCCAAAACGGGAATCGAGGGAAGGAAGGCTAAGATGTTATCTTATCTAGAAAGAAACTCATATATAAATCTCACCGATTACGCCGGCTTGAACAATTGTACCCGCTACCGTGCGAGCGAGGATATCAAGCAATTTATCAAGGATAACGTAATAGCCAGCGTAGGATATCGAACACACCGGATTTATGTGCTGCCTGAAAAAGAAGACGAGCAAAACTAAAACTTAGGACGAAAGTGGCACTTCCGGACTCTATAAATACGTGACCTAGGAAAGCGCTAGATAAACCAGATAAGTAACATGATATTTTTCTTCAAGAACTTCAAGGCTTCGCTGATTTGGTTCTCAACGGTCTTCTCGGAAATATTGAGTTGGAAGGCTATCTCTTTATAGCTTTTATGCTCCTTCCGGCTTAGATTAAAGATAACCCGGCGTCTTTCCGGCAATTCCTCTATCAAATGATCGATATACTCCCCCAAGTTATAGGCGGTGATCTCTTCCTCTAAGTCGTAGGAGGTCTCCATAGCGGACAAGACCGTCATTTTATAAAAGTCCTCGTTCACGTTCTTCCGGTGCTGATTAAAGATCAAGTTACGGGTGATGACAAACAGAAGCCCCTTGAAGTTATCATCCTCCCGGATGAATTCCCTCGACTCCCAGACCTTGATAAACACCTCTTGTACCACATCCTCGGCCACATCCCGATTATTCAAATAAAGCCCGCAGAAATGATAAACCTTTTCCCAATATTGTTTATACAACATCGAAAAAGCCTCCCTATCTCCTTCTTTCAACGACTTTATAATTTGTCTCTCTTTCATTTAGCATCACATATCGTTTCGCAAAGATAATAAAATCATATACTAATAAAAGTTAATGATATCCCAGTTCTCCCGGACTTCTTTGTACTATTAATATAGCACGAGAAATAATGGAAGAAGAAAACAAACATATAAGCGATTTATTAATCCGATACGTAAATGGACTCTATACACGGAACGATATAGAGACCTTGCGGAAGTTAGCCTCATCCATAACGGAGCGAGCAGAATTAGAAAGCGAAATGGACCGGGTCTGGAGCGAAGCGCAGGACTTACCTCAATCCGATTCCCATAATCATCTGCTTTATAAAAAGGAGGCGCAAGACCTGTTGGATAAGACACGTAAAAGAGAAAGAAGAATCTCCCTATCCACTTTCATCAAGTATGCGGCGAGCATAGCGATTATCGTTTCCATCGGATTCGGAGCGAAACTATACCTAAATCATTCAGCGAAGCAGCATGCATCTGCCAGCGACCATCTCCTAACGGAAATAAGCGTCAATCATGGCGAACATAAGCAAGTCACCCTTCCCGATGGTACGGTCGTTCATCTAAACGCCGGTACCGTCATGCGATACCCAACGGAATTTACCTCTGACATCCGTTTGGTAGAAATGGAAGGAGAAGCTTTTTTCAATGTCATGAGAGACGAGGGCAAGCCCTTCATCGTCCGTACCCGACAAGCCGACGTAAAAGTACTCGGAACCTCTTTCAACGTAAAAGCCTATCAAGAGGATGAGTTGATAGCCGTCAGCGTTCGGACCGGAAAAGTTGAGGTGGATATGCCCGAAAGCGTAATGCGTCTATTACCGAACGAGCAAGTAATCGTGAATAACGCGAATGGAGAGATCCTTAAAAAGAACGAGGACGCCCAAAAAGTAACGGCTTGGCTGCAAGGTGGCCTTTATTTCAACCGAACACCTATCAGTAGCGTTATACACGATTTGGAGCGGATGTATAATCAAGAGATCGTACTCGATCCGAATGTCGTATTCGACGATTACATCTATGGCGAGCACGACAATAAAAGTCTGGAAGCCGTACTGAACGCAATTCAATATTCAACCGGCATCCGATACCGGACGGAAGGAAACCGGATCGTGTTATACAAAACGAGTTATTAACCTTAAAATCGATTTGCCATGAAAGATACGACCTAAGCATAGCCACATAAAAAAGGGAAACCGACCTCTGACCTTCGATCTCCCTTTATCTTTCCCGATATGTACACCCTTGGATTGGACCCCCTTGGAGATTACATAAATCGGACTGTTTTTAAAAGTGTATAAAAACAACCTTTAAACATACAAAATTATGAACTTTCCAACTATTACTAGGTATAATTGGATGTGTTGTTCTATTATTTTAGTTTTTTTAGCGTTAAGCTCCCCTAAGCCTCTGCAAGCCCAAGAAAATCAAAAAGAAAGAATAACGATTCAAGTAAAAAACCAACCCATACAAAAAGTCTTCGATGATTTGTCGAAGCAGACAGGATTAAAGTTTTTCTATGGAGAAGCCATCGCGAACCGGAACGTACAAGTTAACCTAAAGTTCAAAAACGCTCCCATCAACAGCGTATTGAACGAGATCACCCGGCAAGCCAATCTTTATTTTAAGCGAGAGAATAACACGATAGCCGTCAGTCTCGGAAACGCAGGCAACGCCTCCGTTCCAGTGACGCAAGACCGGAAAGTGACCGGTATCATTACAGATGAACGGGGCGAACCGATCATCGGGGCGAACGTCGTGGTAAAAGGTACGTCCAAAGGGACAGTTACCGACCTGAACGGTGAGTATAGCATCGAGGCGAATGGTAAATCGATCCTGCTCATATCTTACATCGGCTATTTATCGGAAGAAGTGGCCGTAGGCAACAACAAGACCCTTAATATCCAGCTAAAGGAAGACGCCCAGAAGCTTGATGAGGTAGTCGTGATTGGTTACGGAACACAGAAACGAAGCAATCTTTCCGGAGCGATCTCGAAAGTCACCTCCGAGGTTATCGAATCTAAGCCCGTGACCAACGTGCTATCCGCCTTGCAGGGAGAAATACCGGGAATGGTTATCCAACGAAGCTCCGGCCAACCGGGTAACGAGGACTTTAAGATGAACATACGTGGAGTCTCATCCGCTAACGGAGACAATGCCCCGCTGGTTTTAGTAGATGGTATTCCCGGTGATATCAATATGATCAATCCGCAGGATATCGATGCCATCTCCGTCTTAAAAGATGCCTCCGCCTCTATTTACGGAGCACGGGCCGCAGGCGGCGTTGTCTTGATTACGACTAAGAAGGGAGCGACCGGCGCACCTAAGATCACTTACAATGGAAACTTGTCGATCTCCAAGATGACCGGTATGATGAAAGCGCCAACCAATTATGAGATGGCGATCATGGACAACGAGGCCAATATCCATAACGGCTCCGCCCCTATGTATACGCAAGAGCTTCTGGATAGGATCTTGTCCAACGACCCGAATCCGATCGATCACCCGTTGTATGGAGGATGGAAATTGTTCTTTACGAACACGGACTGGATGGACGAGCTGTTGAACAACGGCGTTCAGCATAAGCACAATCTCACTATCTCCGGTGGCGGCGAGAAATCCAATTATTATTTATCCGCCGGTTATAGCAAGCAATTCGGAGTCGTAAAATATGCCGACGACAATAACACCAAGTATAATCTACGTATGAACTACGATTATAGGATCACGGATTGGTTAAAGCTGGAAACCAAAGTAGCCTTGGACAATAATAAACGTACCGATGTAGGCAGCAACGGAGCGTGGGTAATCGGTGAGGCGATTCTGGATATGCCTAACCACCCGGTCTATAATGCCGATGGTAACTTCTTCACCCAAGGAGGCTGGAGCAATGCCGTAGCGTTGGCCAAAGAGAGCGAGACCGCCACGTTCAAGACCCGGGAGATGAATGGTAATTTCAGGTTAATCGCCAACATTATCGACGGACTGACCTTAACCGCCCAAGCCGGTGTTAATTATAAGAACAAGAACAATGAGGATATAGCGAAAGCGATCCCTCTTTATACATGGGACAATAATATCACCTACTACACCGGAGCGGGAAGTCCGGAGCAGTCTGCCGTGGATCGCACGACAGAAGAGACCGTTTACCAAAATTACACGGCCTACTTGAATTACGATAAGAACTTCGGCCCGGACCACCATCTGGACGCCATGTTAGGTATGGCCTACGAGACGGAGGAAGTCCGCATGTTCATGGCACGCCGTGATAACTTCATCTCGGATGAGCTGTGGGAGCTTAACCTCGGAGGCACGGGAAATATGAAGAACGACGCCAAAGCCGAGCATTGGGCTACCGGCTCTACCTTCGCCCGCCTAGGCTACAGCTTTAAGAACAAGTACATTCTGGAGACAAACTTCCGTTATGACGGTAGTTCCCGTTTCGCCCCCGGCAACAGGTGGAGAATGTTTCCCGGAGTCTCCGCCAGCTGGCGTATCTCGCAAGAAAACTTCTTGAAAAACTCCAAGGTATTCAATGAGCTGAAGTTAAGAGCATCATACGGACAGACCGGAAACCAAGAAGGTATCCGCCTGTATGACTATATCCAGTTGCTAAAGTTTAGGGACGATGGCTGGGGAACTAAATTAATCTATCCGTTCGGAAACGGTTCCCAAAGCCAAGCCATGGGCTTAGACGTATTGGCCGGGGTAGACCGGACATGGGAAATTCTGGAGAATGTCAACGTGGGTGTCGATGCCGCTTTCCTTGATTCCCGCCTCGGCTTCTCGTTTGATTATTTCGTAAAAATGAATAATAATATGTTAATTCCGGTAACTTATCCCAGCATGTTAGGTGCGGAGGCACCCTACTCGAACTCGGGTAAATTACGCACGAACGGCTTCGAGTTGACATTGAACTGGACCGACAAGATCGGCAACGTTGAATACTCTGCCCAATTCCAGTTGACCGACGCCGTGAACAAATTAGTTGAATACGGAGGTGCCGATACCTATAAACTAGGATTGAACGAGACCCGGGAAGGTTATCCCATGAATTCCTATTTCGCTTACGTATACGATGGCGTGATCAAGGACCAAGCGGATCTCGACGCTTATAAGAAACTAGAGGGCGTACCTTCCAATATCGGCATCGGAGACGCGAAGTTCAAGGATTTGAACGGCGACGGTAAGATCTCCACCTACGGTGATAAAGATGGGGATGACGGCGACGCCGAATACGTTGGCTCCACCACTCCCCGCTATTCCTTCGGATTGAATCTGGGCGCTAAATGGAATAACTTCGATATCAGCGTATTCTTCCAAGGAGTTGCCAAGCGCACCTTGTTCCGTGAAGGAGACTTCGCCATGCCTTGGAGCGACTGGTGGAGATACCCGCCTCAGTTCTACTACGGCCAGACATGGAACGAGGATCGCCCGGACGCCTATTATCCCCGCTTGACGCATGGGGAGATCCGGCATTGGAATTATCAGGCATCCACCCTGCAAAAGATCAACGCCGCCTACATTCGCCTAAAGAATATCCAGATAGGCTACACGCTCCCCAAAGGTGCGTTACAGAAACTAGGCATCGAACGGACACGCTTTTACGTAAGCGGACAGGATCTATTCGAGATACATAACGTAAAAGGAGGATGGGACCCCGAGTCGGACAAAGCCGGATTCAATTATCCGTTCCAACGTTATTATTCTTTCGGTATTGACTTAACTTTCTAAGGTTCCACGAAAAAACAAATTAGCAGTATGAGACGATTTAATATAATTATAGCGCTATCGGCCACACTCGGGCTATCTAGTTGCGACTTGGATATGACACCTATGGATCAAGTGTCCGACACCGTATTTTGGCAAAAGCCTTCTGATTTCGAGTTGGCCGCCAATGATTTCTACTTCAGCCTGATGGAGGCCTCCCAATATATAGATAAGAACTCGGATATCGCTTTCGGATCGGGGGCGGACGACGTAAGCGATGGTTCTTATTTAGCACCGGTCAATTCGGATGATTGGGATGAGCCTTGGAAATTCATCCAATCCACTTCCTATCTGCTCAAGAAAGCGGAGGAGTCTGGATTGACCGATGACGAGATCGGACGCTGGAAAGCTGAGGCCCATTTCTTCCGGGCCTACAACTACTGGAAACTGGTCAAATTCTACGGAGGGGTTCCCAAGATAGAGATTCCCTTGAATACCTCCTCGGAACAGCTTTACACGCCTCGCTCCTCCCAGCAGGAGATCATTGATTTTATCATCGACGATCTCGATAAGGCGATTCCTTTGCTTCCCAAGCAAAGCCAGTTGACTACCGAGGAATTGGGCCGTACCACGCAAGGGGCCGCCTTAGCGTTAAAAGCCCGCGTATCCTTGTACGAGGGAACTTGGGAGAAATACCATCAAGGCTCCAACGCCGATATGTATATCCAATCGGCCATCGATGCCGCCCAAGCCTTAGTGGATTCCAAGGAATACGCCTTGTTCCGGGATAAAGGGAAGGAAAGCTATAAATATCTACATATCTTAGAGGGGGATGATAGCAAGGAGGTCTTATTGGCAAGGCGTTATTATAAATTGAGAGTGACCCATAACTGGACACGGGAACTTTGGTTCGGTGCCATGGTTCCTACAAAAAACCTTGCGGATATGTATTTATGTAACGATGGTCTGCCCATCGATAAATCTCCTTTATTTAAGGGATTCCAATACCAGACGAGTGAATTCGAGAACCGGGACTCCCGTATGGAGCAGACGTTTATCGTTCCCGGTAGCGAGGTCTTTTTCGAGGGAGGTCTCTGGACACCTACCTATCCGGGATTTGTAGGGAATAGCGCTACACGCACAGGCTATATGATCCGTAAGTTCTTGGATGAGACATTGGATGCCGCTCAATTCATCGGCGAATACGACTTCAAGGAGTTTCGTTACGCCGAAGTCCTGCTGATCCTCGCCGAGGCTTTATACGAGAAGAACGGACAAATCACGGACGATCAGTTAGACATCACCATCAATGATCTGAGAAACCGGGCGAATATGCCTCACCTAACCAACGCTTTCGTCTCCGCCAACGGACTGAATATGCTGGAAGAGATCCGGCGTGAGAGAACCGTGGAACTGGCATTCGAAGGATACCGCCGGGACGACCTACGTCGTTGGGGCACGGCGGAAACGGTTCTTCCCCTTGCGATCCGTGGCGTGAAATTCGTGGGTACGGAGTATCAACAGAAATTCCCGGAGTTGGTGATCGGGCAGGATATACAGGTGGATAGCGATGGCTTTATCATCGCCCAACCCGCATCCGCCCGCAAGTTCCAGACACCGAAGCATTGGCTGTCACCGATACCTTTGCAACAGGTACAATTGTCGAAAGGAACCTTGGAACAGAATCCGGGCTGGTAAGGGTTTTTCCAAGAATAAGCGACTATATATATGAGGGTAGGCCCTACCTTCTCGTATAGGTAGGGCCTACCTATCCGGGAGGGGAATCCCATTTAAATATGAATTATCTTAAATTTTTATAGCATGAAGAAATACTTTTTAGCGGTAGCTAGTTTTTTTATTTATTCTCATATCAGTCTAGGCCAAGTGTATCCGGGGCAGATGGATTCCACGTTTGTCCCTGTACGGAGTCACCACTATGACCCGGAGTTAACATTTGATTTTTGCGTGAATGAACCCGCTTGGAGCAATCAGGCGGGTATCCATTCCGCCTTCGGATCGACCGACCGGCTTTATTTCCGGAAGGAAGTACCCGTAAACCATGACAACGATTTATCATCTTCCTACTCTACGACCGTTTGGAGGGGGGAAAGAGCGAATGCCCAGATATTGGTATGGTCGTCAGAAGCGTTGGAACAAGTACGTGTCTCTACGCAGGACTTGAGGAGCGCCGAGGGAAACATCATCCCGAAAGATCGGATTACCTTCGAGTTGGTGCGTTACGTATTGTCCAATTATCCGTATGCCGAGAAAAAAGCCATCTGCGGGGAATCTCCCTACAAATCCGGCTTCTTGATGCCAGACCGTTTCGAGACGCTGGACCGCTTCGATCTCCCTTCCCAAACCACCCGTCCGGTATGGATGATGGTGGATGTGCCGAGAGGAACCGTTCCCGGCACGTATAAAGGACAGGTGGAGGTGCGGGCGAAAGGCAAGGCTCCTCAACTATTGAATCTGGAGATCGTGGTGCAAAACCAGTTGCTCCCCTATCCGAAAGACTGGAAATACCGTCTGGACCTATGGCAGAACCCGTGGGCCGTGGCATGGTACAATCACGTGGAACCGTGGTCACCAGAACATAAAATGCTTCTCAAGCAGCATTTGAAGCATTATGCCGATGCGGGTGGTACCTACATCACGACTTATGGAGTACATTCTCCTTGGTCCGATAACTCCTATATGATCGAGGGGGGTATGATCGAGTGGATCAAGAAAGCGGACGGCACATGGGCCTTCGACTACAAGATCTTCGACGAGTACGTAGAATTAGCAATGGAATGTGGCATCGACGAGGCAATCACCCTCTATACCCCGATTCCTTGGGGATTCCGTCACCGCTATAAGGACGAGGCTACGGGCGATTATTCTTATATCAACTGGGCGCCAAGCTCGGAGGAATTCAAGAAGATGTGGAATATCTTCCTCACGGATTTCAAGTTCCATCTAGAAGCTAAAAGCTGGTTGGACATCACCTATATCGGAATCAACGAGAATCCGATGGAAGAGACCTTAGCGGCTATCAATGTCGTGCGCAACCATGATAAATGCTGGAAGATCACTTACGCCGGCAATTGGCATAAGGAATTGGACGGACTGCTGGACGATTATTCTTTCCTTTACGGAGAGGAACCTACCATCGCCGAGCAAAAGGCACGGGCCGCCACCGGACGCACGTCCACCGTATACGTATGCTGTAACCCGCCGATCCCGAACAACTTCGTGTTCTCTCCTCCTATCGAGGGACGTTGGATCAGTTGGTATGTAATGGCGTATGGTTATGACGGCTTCTTGCGATGGGCTTACGACGCTTGGCCGGAAGATGCCGATCGCGACGCACGTCATGGCTCTTGGGCAGCAGGCGATTGCTACATGGTATATCCGGGAGGCAAAAGTTGCATCCGCTTCGAGAAAATGAGAGAAGGTATCGTGGATTTCGAGAAGGTCCGTATCTTACGGGAACTGACCGCCCAATCGGGTAACGCTCAAGCCCAAGGCTTATTGAAGCAGCTAGACCAACATTTGTCTATCTTCCCGAAAGAGAAAGAGTTCGATGAGAACAAGATCTCGGCGGATGTACGTAAGGGTAACCTCATCATCCGTCAACTGTCCGATCTTTTGGCGAAATAATGGGCTTATATAGCAGGAAAGACATAAAAGCATATCGTTTAATCCTATCACTCATGGCAAGCGTAGCCGCAGGGCCGGCCTTCTCGCAGACAACAGGTGTTGTTTGCGAGGAGTTCGACCAGATACAGCTGACGCACGTATTGACGCCCACCGGCCCGCTACCGACCGCCTTGGACCCGAATGGCGTATCCCCCTATATGAGTTATAGCGAGACCTCAAATCGTCCGGTGCCTAAAAGGTACCGGATGATCTCGCTAGAGAACGAGAAAGTCAAGGCTATCATCTGCCCCGATCTTTGCGGGAAAGTAATATCCCTCACTCACAAGGAGAGCGGCAAGGAGGTCTTGTACAGGCCAGACGTAATCAAATACACACGGATATTACCCCGTTTCTATTTCGTGGCCGGGGGGATCGAGGTCAGTTTCCCGATCTCCCACTCTCCCACGCAAAATGAGCCGGTGCTTTATCAGATCGATCATACGGGAGACCGCACATATGTAACATGCGGAGAACGGGAATCTCATTACGGTATGCAATGGTCTGTAGAATATTCCTTAGGAGATAAGGACGAATGCCTTACCCAAAGGGTTGTTTACTACAACCCGGGAAAGCAAGCCTATCCATGGATGTCATGGTCCAACGCCGCCCTTCCTTGCGCACCGGATACCCAATACGATTTCCCGAACGGGACCGTATTATCCCATGCCTCCACGTTGGACACGATCGACTGGAAAACGGAAGGAACCCATCATGAACGGGATATCAAAGAGATGACCGGCTACTTCTGGAAAACGAAAGACGTGAATACTTTCGGGGCCTACACTCCCTCCTTGGGCAGCGGGCTCTATCATATCGCCGACGAATCCAGTACGCCCGGTATCAAGCTATGGAGTTATGGCGTAGCCGGCGACAAGGAATGGTCCATGCTCAGTACCCCCGACCGGCAGCCTTACGTAGAAATCCAAGGTGGCCCGATCAGCGACCAGTCCATCAAGCTCGAATTGCGTCCCGGCGAGAAAAAGAATCACGTAGAATATTGGATACCGACAGATCATCCTTTGGATATCTATTCCTTAAAGGTTCCGGCATTAAGGCTTCGCCCGATCGATCGCATCCCGCTATTCGACTGGGCCCGGAAGAATGAATCTTCCATCTGGATCGCCTTAGCCGATGCCTATAAGAATAAGTCCATGCTTCCCGCCGCCCCCTATCCGGAAGACGGGCAGTGGGCTCCATCCGGCATGGAAGATCTGGACGATGCTTTTCGTTGGGCGATCCAAATATCTCCCCGGTCGGAACGGGATTATTGGCAATTCCACTATGGGACTTGGTTGGCTGGAAGAGAACGTGTAGAGGAGGCGATCGAACAACTATCCATCCCGGATATCGATCTGGCAAAAGCTTTATTGGCAAGGCTATATGTTCGTCGGCAGGCGTGGGAAAAGGCGAGAGATACTTACGCCGCTATCCCCGAGACCTCGTGGTTGAACCTACATCCCCAGTTGGTTATCGAGCGGGATAAAGTATTAAAGAAGTTTGGAACAGAGGCTTTATCGGAACGGGAAAAATGGCTGGATAAGATAAACGCGTCCTCTGATGAATGGGTGGTCGAGCGAAAGGTACAGCTACTGATTGATAAGAAGCAATATCAAGAAGCCAAGGATTTATTACTATCCACCCATTTCCAGAAAGTGCATCAAACTTACACCCGTACGGGACTTTGGGAACAGATCAACGAAGGCTTGGGCCTCTCCCCGCAACCTGTACCGGAACAACTCGGCGAGGATCGCTTAGCCCGGTTCGGTGCCTATCGGGAATATGAATAAAGGGAGGTGTGTTTTTAGAGCAGTAGCTTCATATAAGTCTCCGCATATTTAGCCAGAAACGCCCGGATCACTTTCAAGGCCGTAGAGATATGTTGTTGTACCGTATATACCGAGATACCCAAACTGTCGGCTATCTCCTTATGGGATTTCATATCTTTACGGCTCATATCAAAAACCCTTTTTTGTTGTGGGGTCAACGTTTCAAGCGCCTTATCCAACAATGCGTTTAAATCCGTATCCAATACCGAGTCCTCCGTCTCGTTCGTGCTATCCAATGAGGCGGACCGTATCTTATCCCTCAGCTCCAACTCACGATCCAGTCCCGCCAACAGGTTTAAGATCCGATTTTTCACGATCGTATACACATACGGGCCAAAAGGTACATTCGGGTTCAAGAAACGGCGATTCTGCCAAATAGAGGCGAAAGCATCCTGAAAAACATCTTCCGCCATATCCCGGGATTTAAGGAATTTCAAGGAAAACCACATCAGGCGATCCTTATACAGGGCATATAATTCACAAAAGGCCGACTCGTCCCCTTCTAGCAAGTCCGCCACAAGCCTTCTTTCTTTCTCTGAATCAATGTCTGCCATTCGACTTATTCTCCCACTTCGATTACATAGGTTCAAATGTATGCAAAATTCCCAAAGGTAAAAACAAATTGAACCAAAATCAGCAACTCCATCATACAGCTTTATAAACTCACGATAACAAACATCTTTGCTCATTCGGAAATAATCATGTATTTTTGTCTGTTCATTTAAGAAAGGATGATGTATTGATGAAAGTTTGTATCGCCGAAAAGCCGAGTGTGGCCCGGGAAATCGCGGAAGTATTAGGGGCAACCCAACGAATGAATGGGTATATCGAAGGAAACGGATATCAGGTAACTTGGACATTCGGGCATTTGTGTACCCTGAAAGAACCGCATGAATACGCGGAGAACTGGAAACGCTGGAGTCTGGGGTCGCTACCTATGATCCCTCCCCGGTTCGGTATCAAACTAATCGAGAATCCTACGTATGAGCAACAATTCAAGGTAATCGAGAGCCTGATGCAAAATGCCGAGATGGTCATCAACTGCGGTGATGCCGGCCAAGAGGGGGAGTTGATCCAACGCTGGGTCATGCAAAAGGCAGGTTGTAAATGCCCCGTCTACCGCCTTTGGATCTCCTCGCTTACAGAGGAGGCGATCCGGGAAGGTTTCCAAAAACTAAAAGAACAGACGGAATTCAATAAGTTATATGAGGCCGGGCTATCCCGTGCCATCGGTGACTGGTTGCTGGGGATGAACGCCACCCGCCTTTATACCTTGCGCTACGGGCAGAACCGGCAGGTATTATCGATCGGCCGTGTGCAAACCCCGACGCTCGCCTTGATCGTAAACCGGCAAGCCGAGATCGACAATTTCAAGCCGGAACCCTATTGGGAATTAAAGACCATTTACAGGAATACGACTTTCTCCGCCACGAAAGGTAAGTTCACGAAGAAAGAGGAAGGTGAGGCTTTTCTGGAGAAGGTAAAGGAACAGGATTTTACCGTTACCAGTATCACCGAGAAGAAAGGGAAGGAATTCGCCCCTCGCCTATTCGACTTGACCTCGTTGCAGGTGGAATGTAATAAGAAATTCGCGTTTACGGCGGACGATACCCTAAAGCTGATCCAATCGCTCTACGAGAAGAAGGTGACAACCTACCCACGTGTGGACACGACTTTCCTTAGTGATGATATCTATCCGAAAGTTCCCAATACCTTGAAAGGGTTGGTGGATTATACGGAGCTTACCGCTCCTTTGATGAATCAAAAATTGCCGAAGAGCAAGAAGGTGTTCGATAACTCGAAGGTTACCGATCACCATGCGATTATCCCTACCGGAGTCCCCGCCCGCAATCTTACGGATACGGAACGGAAGGTGTACGATTTGGTAGCCCGTCGTTTTATCGCCGCCTTTTATCCGGATTGCGAGATATCGACCACTACGGTCTTGGGTCAAGTGGATAAGGTGGAATTCAAGGTGACCGGAAAGCAAATCCTCAAACCGGGTTGGCGTGTCGTATTCGGAGCCGAGCAGAAAGATCCGGAGGCTGAACCTACCGAGGAAGAAGGCGTATTGCCCGATTTCGTGAAAGGAGAAAGCGGCCCGCATAAACCGATCTTGAAAGAGACTTGGACCCAGCCTCCGAAACCCTATACGGAAGCAACTTTATTGCGGGCGATGGAAACCGCCGGTAAATTAGTGGATAATGACGAGCTGCGGGAAGCCTTAAAGGAAAACGGTATCGGCCGCCCTTCTACCCGTGCGGCGATCATTGAGACCTTGTTCAAGCGTAATTATATACGGAAGGAGCGCAAGAATCTTTATCCCACCGCTACCGGTGCGGAATTGATCGGCACGATCCATGAGGAACTGCTGAAAAGCGCGGAGTTGACGGGTCTTTGGGAGAAGAAGCTTCGTCAGATCGAGCGGGGAACTTATGAGGCCCGTACTTTCCTTGATGAGTTGAAGCAGATGGTAAACGAGGTCGTCATAAACGTCCTTTCCGACCAAACCCGGCGAACGATTACGATTGAGGATACGTCTAAAGCAGCTAAAGAAACTCCCAAAGACGAACCCAAGGAGAAAAAGGAAAAGAAACCTCGTAAGCCTCGTGCCAAGAAAGAGAAAGAGAAAGAGAAAGCAGAGGCTACTCCTGAATTGGAGCTTCCATCAACGGATAAGCCCGTTTGCCCCATCTGTCACAAAGGCTCTATCCTCCGGGGCAAAACCGCTTATGGCTGCTCTGAATACAAGAATGGATGTACGTTCCGCTTGGATTACGCTACGTATGGAAATAATTTAACGGATGAGGAGTTAGGTACGGTTATCAGTAAATTAAAGTCTATTTAAAATATGAGAACAGAATGGTTTCCTCTGGTAAACGAGGAAGGTGAGACGATCGGAAAGGCTACTCGCAAGGAATGTCATAGCGGAAGTAAGTTGCTACATCCCGTAATCCATTTACATATCTTTAATAAGGATGGAGATCTATATCTACAAAAACGTTCCATGAACAAGGATATACAACCGGGAAAATGGGACACGGCCGTAGGTGGGCATATTGATTATGGAGAAAGCGTGGAAGAGGCCCTGCGCCGTGAGGTTCGTGAGGAATTGGGCATTACTGATTTTACGCCTGTCTTCATCAAACGTTATATATTCGAGTCTTCCATAGAGAAGGAATTGGTAAACAGCTTCCGGACCACTTACGATGGCCCCATCACCCCCGATCCCGAGGAACTGGACGGAGGACGTTTCTGGCCGATCGAGGAGATCAAGGAGAATCTGGGGAAAGGCGCATTCACCCCGAATTTCGAAAAGGAATTCACCGCTATTTTCCTATAAGATAAAAACGCTACACTTCGGCTAGAATAGTTATTCAAGAGCCTATTTATTCTTCGTAAGATACAGTTACATTCCACAAACCACGGCGTGAACTGTACAGACCACGACGTGAATTATACAAACCATGCTGTGGTCTGTACGATTCACGCCGTGGTTTGTGGAATGTAACTATATATGATTATCTTTATATATAGTAAATAAGATGTTTTGTCCTATAGTAATCGACCTATTATATTATAACTGTAACTCCATATGTATCTTACCTCGAAACCTAACAATCTTTGCCTAAAGCACTAATACCTCTACCTTAAATCTAATGTTTGTTCAGACCTTAAAACTAATCTTATATATTAATGTGTGGTTTATACATATCTTGCGCCGTCAAACCGCATTCCTTTTTCATACGGATGCAATAATCGAGCGTTCCTACCTCCGGCGTGATATTGTTGGAACCGAACGTGAACTTTACACCCGCGGCTTTCGCTTTCTGAATGATCGCTTTATTCGGAATATGATAAAGCTCGTTTATCTCCAAAGCCTTTCCACTTTTTGCCAAGGCATTCACGAAACGGTCGATACGCTCTTCTGTCCAAAACATATCATATCGGTCACTCATCGCATCGGGAAGGAAACAGGAATTCACGTACATATCGACCGGCTCTTCCAAGACAGAACAGATACGGTCCAACATCATATCCATATATGCTTGCTCATCATCGATAATCACTTCCTTGTTTACCCATAGGTGCGTACGCCGCCCCTTATGATCCAGAAACGTCATGGCATCGGTAAACACATAGTCAAAGCTGTTGCGGGCCGCCTCCGAAAAGGTTGTTACCCACTCACGTCCTTCCGCTTGCATAGCCAAGATAAAGGGTTGGGTACGCATGGTATCCAGATAATTATACAACTCCGTATCGTTCGTGATCGAGAAGCCGATGCCACAATTGATAGCCAAGCCATAATTAACACCCGTCTGGCGTGACTGCCGTGCGGCTACTTCCTTCGTCAATCCACCTTTTAAATGAACATGATAATCAAGCACGGGGAAGTCCTCTTGATGCAAACGAATAATCTCGTCCGTCTGCTCATCCACGGCATTCGCCCATTGAGCGGGAATGTCTATTCCTTTCGCGCTAAACGCCTCTAACGAGATATTCTTAAACTGAAGATTTCCACGTCCCGTACCCACCAGCGAGATAGTACCTTGGGATAACAATGCTTTAGCGTTCTCCTTCAAACGGAAAGGTTTGGAAGGCTCTATATATTCTACGACAGTCTCACCATTAATCCGCACCCGGACAAGCCGTCCTTCTACCCGGATATTCATCTTGAACCATTCGTTCTCTTTCACGAAACTCTTCGTCAGGTTCCGGACCGACACCAAGCTACCCGTCATCCGCCACCAAACCGGATCTTCCCGATCGTTGTTCAAGGCGATACGATATCCTTTACGATCCGTAGCGTCCGTATGGATACCAATATAACCTTTGCCACCGGTCGTGGTACGTACATCCATATCTAACTCAAAGTTCGTATAGCCTTTGCCATCGTTCAACAAAGCACGGGCGTTGGAACCGGCCAACGTAAGGACATCATTTTGTATGACCACGACGCCGGATGTTTTCCATGCGTTGTGATCGACCGTATCGGATACGTTCTCTTTCGTAAATCCCGTGAACACCAAACAGGCGATCACGGCGGCAATCATTAATTTAATCTTCATGACATCTCTTTTTAAAAGTTATGCCGCAAATGTATCCGGGAATAAGAAGCAAAAAGAAGATTGATATAAAAATGTAGACAGTACGATCCTCTATCCCATTAAATACAAATCAGTTAATAAAGATCACTATCCTAAAAAATGTAGATTGATTATAACGGATTCCGGTTAACCCCGATCCTCATCACCCAACCTTCAAACTCATCACGAGGCACTAACGCCTTATTACGTACCTTGGTCCGGTAGTTATAGATCGTACTCAACGAACAACGAAGAAAAGCGGCTATCCTTACGCTGTCCGTAACTCCCAACCGCATCAAGGCGAATATACGAAGTTCCTTATTCAACAGATCCTCCGATTTCAAGACGATACGTTCCTCGGGCTGCAACAAAGCGTTGAAGTCCCTGACAAACGTAGGATATAATCCAAGAAAGATTCGATCGAAGTTAACATAAAGCGCTTCCACCTCATTCTCCACCATACGGGTCGAACGGAGCATCTTGAATAACTCGTCCAACTGTTTATTCATCGCCTTTTTCTGTAGCGATTTCTGGTAATCCTCCAGTTTATTAATATAGGTGGAGCAGAGATCGAGGAAATGAGCGATGTATTCCTCCTTGATATGATTTGACTCCGATAGCTGTATATTTCGCTCTTGCAATAAATTATTCGTCTCGCTTATCTCTCCATTCAACTTTACCAAACAGGCATTGGTATTAACCAACTCTTCTCGTATCGCTGAGATCTTCCGCATCTGCCTATACACATAGGCAAGAGAAAGGATCAGAAAGAGCGTCAATAGGCTGATCAACAAGAAATAAGTCATCAATTGCCTTTTGCCTTGAGCTTCCCGTGTCTGATAGGAAGCATTAATGATAGGATAGAATTTAGAGATCTCATTCATGCGGAACTGTATATTGCAAGTAACGGCACCTTCTCCGCAGACCTCGCCTGTCCGTGAGCCAGATATTTCTGCGCCAGATTTATCTTATACCGATAAGAGGCCGTATCTAAGACAGACAATAACGAATCCTTGTATAAATCAAGTTGTTTCCTATATTCAAAAGAATCCAGATTCGTACTGTAATAAGAGAAAAACGAATAATAAGCCTCATAGAAATCCTGTTTCTGCTCTTTAGACAGCAATTCACGGTCTATGCTTCGCAACAGACTTTCCGACTCACGGTACATCCCGGAGAAAGCATAAAGCGTAGCCAGTCGTAAGCGGGAAGTATAGATGCGTGCCGTATCCTTCATAAATGACGCTATCTCCATATTCCGCTTTATGTAATAGATGGCCGAGTCTTGTTGTATTTTCTTGAATTCCTCGTATAATTGGTGGTTGATCTCATATTCCTGCCACAACGATATCTTGCTCAAGAGAAACATGTCCTTTAGCTGCGTGATCCGTTGCTCCCGTTGCTGCAGATAAAAAGATCTATTCAAGACAGCTTCATCCAGCTCCTTGGCCAACGTGTCCCCTCTCAGCCCTCCCCATGCGAAGGCTTGAACCATCCCGACAATTAGAAATAAGATTACCTTTATTAGTTTATTCATTACACGAACTGAGAATTATCCAAAAGAAAAGGGTTCAGTCAAATCAACAGAGCATAAATAGCTTACCTCGGCTGAAGACTGAACCCAATATTTTAAAACGCCCCGAAAGGGTGTTATTTACACATCTCGTTGATGATCTGTATTAATTGACCGCCTAATTCCTCGGCTTCCTCCATCGTATGGGCCTCAGAGTAGATACGGATGATCGGTTCCGTATTGCTCTTACGCAAATGAACCCATTTATCCGGGAAATCGATCTTCACTCCGTCGATATCCGTAATATCGTATTGAGAGAACTTCTCTTTTACTTTCGCCAAGATAGCGTCCACGTCGATCTCCGGCGTTAACTGGACTTTTTGCTTGGAGATGAAATACGGAGGATAAGAAGCCTTCAACTCGCTCGTCTTCATCTTCTTCTTTGCCAGATGAGTCAGGAACAAGGCGATACCTACCAAAGCGTCGCGTCCGTAATGGCTGGCCGGATAGATCACTCCACCGTTGCCCTCACCACCGATCACGGCATTCGTAGCCTTCATCTTGGCAACCACGTTCACCTCGCCTACAGCGGCGGCATTATATTCGCAACCATGAGCACGGGTAACGTCGCGAAGCGCACGGCTTGAGCTCAGGTTACTTACCGTATTACCCGGTGTATGACTTAATACGTAGTCACTGACAGCGACCAAGGTGTATTCCTCGTTGAACATCTCGCCATTCTCGCAGATAATCGCCAAACGGTCTACGTCCGGATCTACTACGAAACCGACATCCGCTTTCGCATGTCCCATCAAATCGGAGATCTCTGTCAAGTTTTCCGGAATGGGTTCCGGATTATGAGAGAAGTTTCCATGAGGGGCGCAATGCAGCTTGAAGATTTCCTTCACGCCCAACGCGTATAATAAATCAGGGATCACGATACCTCCCACGGAGTTCACGCAATCGATAGCTACACGGAAGTTAGCGGCCTTGATAGCCTCCACGTCCACGAGATCCAGATTCAAGACGCTCTCGATATGTTTTTGCTTATAAGTCGCATTCGGGATTACCTTGCCCAAATGATCCACGTCGGCGAACTCGAAGTCCTCGGCGGCAGCTATGCGTAATACCTCAGCCCCCTCAGCGGCATTCAAGAACTCACCTTTCTCATTCAAAAGCTTCAAGGCATTCCATTGCTTCGGATTATGACTGGCGGTAAGGATAATACCTCCGCAAGCCCCTTCCATAGCTACGGCCAATTCGGTAGTAGGAGTCGTGGCCAGATCGATATCCACCACATCAAATCCCATACCGGTAAGCGTTCCTAGGACGACTTGTTTAACCATCAGACCGGAGATACGTGCGTCACGCCCTACAACGATCTTATTGGTCTCCACTTTTGTGTTTTTTCGGATGAATGTAGCATAAGCGGCTACAAACTTAACAATAGCTAACGGATTCAATCCGTCTTCCGGGCTACCGCCTATTGTACCGCGAATACCGGAAATAGATTTAATTAGTGTCATAAGTTTTCTTCAAATATATATTCTAGAATTTCGTAATATACAGGTTGACCGTTTGATTGATCATTATAGGCTCCTCTTTTGAAAGGCACTATCATTTTCACTTTAGCCCGATCTCCAACATACTTCAAAGGCTCTTGCATTCCCTCACTTACATAATAATAAGAGGGATCATAAGGTGAATTCTTCGAATAATCCCCATATGTAAAAGCGATAGGAGAAGTTCCATTACTATGCGGGCCATAGTTCTCAATAGCGACAATAGTAGAATCCATGAAGTAACTCATCTTACAACGGTACAACATTTTCGTCTTATATTGCACCGCTCTCTGATCGCTTCCCTTATCAATAATATTCAAATAGACACCATTATCCAAGAGCACAAACTGATTTTCCTTAAATACGCTATCAGCAGGAAAATCATCTAAGATCTCAAGGCCCTTATCATCGATAAAACGCTCGATTGCCTTTTTCTCATCTTTCAACATATCCGTGTACGACTTTGTCTTGCTACAAGAGATAGCGACTAATGCGGCACACAGAATCAACAGGATATTAAAACCTTTCTTCATTTGTTAGTCTTTAATTGAATGAATCGCAAATGTAAATAATCTTCGTCAAACCTTACGCATGTTTGCCTAAATCTTCTGATTTATTAGGATTAAATTCCTGTAAACCTTTCTCAAACACGGCTACGGCCTCAGATAAAGAGCCATAGAACTCACCTCCGGACGCATTTTTATGTCCGCCTCCGTTGAAATAAGTAGAAGCAAACTGATTGCAAGGAAAATCGCCCACGGAGCGAAGCGATACCTTTATGTAATCGCTGTCCTCACGAATAAAGACACTAAAGCTTACGTTCTCTATGCTTAACGGCAAGTTCACGAAACCTTCCGTATCTCCAGTCTGGTACTGAAAACGATCCAGTTCCTCTTTCGATAACGTGATAAGAGCCGCCTGTTGTTCCGGATAGACCCTCATCTTCTCATACAACACATATCCCATCATACGTAAACGGCACTCGGAATAGACCTGATTCACCTTACGATAGATCAAATCCTTATCAATCCCCTTCTTGATCAATTCGCTGACGATCGTATAAATCTCCGGTTTATTCGAATTATAGGTGAACGATCCCGTATCCGTCATCATACCCGTATAGATACAAGCGGCGGCATCCCGATTCAATAAATCGAACATCCCCATACGACAAATAAAACGGAAGATCATCTCACTGGTAGAAGACATCTCCGGATACGACATCGTCACACGACAAAAATCCGCGGGGTTCAAATGATGATCAATCATCACCTTGCGGCCTTCTGAGGCGATCACCGCCGGAGCCAGTTTCTCGATACGTTTGGGCTCATTGAAATCAAGGCAGAAAATAACATCCGCTTCCTTGATCAATTTCTCGGCGAAATCCGGATATTTCTCATGTATCACGACATCCTTAGCGCCCGGCATCCATCTATAAAAAGAGGGAAATGCGTTCGGTACCACTACCGCTACATTATCCTTACCGTAAGCGGATAGGAAATGATATAAACCAAGGGATGAACCTAATGCGTCGCCGTCTGGTGAGACATGCGTCACGATAACAAAACTCTCGCCTTTCTCTACGTATTTTTTGGCTTTCTGAATCTTCTCTTCTTGAATGATTTTAGTGATCATATAATCTTTTTGTTTTCACCCCAAAGGTACGACTTTTTTAGTTTCCGGCTATCAAAAAAAGTTCAATAAGGATCTTTACTGATATTATTAACAAAAGGGTTAAGGCGGCCAACAAAACTTTTGGTTCCCGTATCTTCATATATATCAAGCATAAAACAAGAAAACCATAACCTCCTAGCATCTCAAAGAAGCTAAAACGACCCGTAATCGTCGCATAAGGCAGGGCGCTGAACACGTCCACCACCCTTACCATGCCATGAACCAGCCCTTCTACGATCTTCTGTATCCAGTCATATCCACAGAAATCCACCGGATAGCCTAACCAGAAAAAGGCAAAAGGAATCAAAAACATAGCCAAGAGAGTGACCGGTAGATTCGTAAACAAGAAAACTGTCGAAAATTGTCCAAAATAATAAAAACAGAGCAAAGCAGTCCCTATCTGCGCAGCTATAGACACCGTAATCCATTCCCAAGGCATGGCCAACAAAGGATTTCTCACCACTATCCATTCCTTGAAACGAGGCACTAGGAATAAAATAAAAAACACAGCCAAATAGCTTAACTGAAAACCAATATCAAACAGGTAATACGGATCATAGGCCAGCATACAGAAAGCGGCGGCGGCCAATGTATTATATCCATCCGTAACACGCCTAAGCGCCCTTCCTGTTAAATATAAAGATAGCATCAAGGCGGCCCGTACCGCCGAGGGCGCTAATCCTGTGATAAAGACAACCCCCCAAAGACTTCCCACCAGAATGATATAACGAACCCAACGTCCTATCCCCCATCTTGGCATAAACGAGCAAAAGAAAGATAAGAATCCACAAATCACGGCAACATGAAAACCGCTCACCGCTAATATATGAGACACGCCCGCCAAAGAGAAGCGCCTTTTCGTTTCCCGACTCATCGCTTTCTTATATCCCAATGTCAATGTAGCCAAAATAGATTTCTCCTCATCAGACAAACGCAAACGATCAAATGTATTTACCAAAGAATATTGAGCCTTGGTAGCCAATAAATCTAAAGAAGAAACAGGCTCATTTACAAGCGCTATACGTCGGTCACTATACCAACAGACCTCAACCGCCAAACATACAATCAAAACAGAGACTATAGCTCCCCATATCCAACGGGAATCGTATCGCAACTCCGCATGCGCTCTCCCACACGAGAAGCCCAGAAAAAGAAAAACCAAAGCAGATAAAACCCCTAAAACATATAGGAGCGAAGAGGCAGGTAAAAACGCATAGCATAAAATTCCGGTTATCCATAAAAAAAGCGGCCGTACAAAAGGCCGCTTTTGTATTTCCTCAATCATGATAGTTAGGTTTTGTGATATATTAATGTGTTCTACAAAGCTTTCAAGTCTTTAATTGTTTGTATCGGATCTGGAGATTTGAATACGAAGTTACCGGCGACTAACACATTGGCACCGGCGTCAACCAAGCGCTTCCCCGTCTCTAAATTCACCCCGCCATCTACCTCGATCATAGTACTCAATCCCTTCCGGTCTATCATTTCTCGTAAACGGGCCACCTTATCTACGGAATGCTCAATGAAACGTTGACCACCAAATCCCGGATTCACGGACATCAATAAAACCATGTCCACATCTTGGATAATATCTTCTAATAAGCAGATGGGCGTATGCGGATTCAAGGTGACACCCGCTTTCATGCCCGTTTCCTTAATAGCCGCTACCGTCCGATGCAAATGGGTACATGCCTCATAATGCACGTTCATCATATAGGCTCCCGTAGCCGCGACCTCAGGGATAAACTTCTGGGGCTCCACGATCATCAAGTGCACATCCATCGGCTTCTGGCATATAGACTTTAATGCGTTAAGTACCGGGAAACCAAACGAGATATTCGGCACGAATACCCCATCCATAATATCCAGATGCAACCAATCGGCGTCACTTTTATTTATCATCCCCACCTCCTTCCGCAAATCCAGAAAATTAGCGGAAAGCAGGGAAGGCGCTATCAAATGCTTCATAATCTTGTCTTTTGTTTTTACAAAAGTACACAAAAAAAGAAAGAGAACCTAATAATATAGATTCTCTTTCCGTAATTCTTAGTTCAACACATACCCGCAGAACTCCGGACGTACAGCCGGTTCCGCTTGATAAGCCCTCGCAAACTGTTTCAAGAAATCCATCGTTTGCTTCCGAGGCGAACTTTTCGCCTCCGGGGCACTTTTCACTTTTTTCTCCAAATCATCCATGCATTGCGTAGAAAGCTTCCTCATAGGCACCTTTATTTTTATCTTGTTTGCTAATAAAACGTAGGGACCTAAGACTTATTGCATGGAAAGAAAATTATTTTACACCATAGATAGCTCGATACGGTTCTCATCGGCCATACGGCGCATATTCAAGATAGCATAACGCATACGCCCTAAGGCCGTATTGATGCTAACCCCCGTGATATCGGCGATTTCCTTAAAACTAAGATCTTGATAGTAACGCATCTCCAACACCTCACGCTGGTTATCCGGCAAATGCTTTACCAATTTCTTCACGTCAGACAATACTTGATGGCGCACGATATTATCCTCTATCGTACCATCGCAAAGCTTGATGTTATTAAATAAGTCGATTTCTACCTCATCATTCGAGATCGTGTTCTCGCTACGTTCCTGACGGAAATTATCTATAATCAAGTTATGGGCAATACGAGTAATCCATGCCTTAAACTTGCCGTTCTCGGTATAGCGACCTTGTTTTATAGTCATGATAACCTTCACGAAGGTCTCTTGAAAGATATCCTCCGTAAGCTCTTTGTTACGTACTATGAAATAAATGTAAGAATGAATGCTACTTTTGTATCGATTTAATAAAATATCGAAAGCGGCATTATTACCTTCTGCATAAAGGACAACCAATTCCTCGTCGGTCATCATTTTTAAAGTCTTCATTACTTTCACATTTTTAGTTTATTCGAGTAATGTTTATGCTATAGGCGATGGGGTTTAACTGTTATACAATGTTATTTATGAAAGCAAAAGAACGAAAAATATTTTAAACCAACAAACATTTTATTTCAAATTATAAAAAGAATGTCCCCTGCCCGCACCTTTAACGTACGAACAGGGGACTTTACTGATCTAAAATATATGTATATTAGAACTTGTATCCCAATGTCAAAGCTACACGAGTCGTGTTTGTTTTCATCGTGGCGGGTTGGGCTTCGAGGAATGGCTTCGGATCATCTCCCGCAAACATATTAGAGAACGCATAAACATCTTCCTTATGCGTACGGAATACACAAGCCAAGTCCGTATAGAAGTTCGGGGTGAAGCGATAACCGATACCTACCGTATAATTCATGACCCCTTTATCGATCGTATAATTAGGAATCGTACCAACCGTAAAGACCTCTTTCTCTCCATTCTTCAGTTTATCCTTGATCGGACTATCGCTGTAGGCGACACCTGCTCTTACGGCAAATTGAGGAGTAACCTTTACCTCCGCACCTACACGGATCGTATTCATTGACTTGAAATTATCCGTTATATCTTGGTTAGTATACACGTTACTGCTACCATCCGTTTGATACATACGCATATTCTTATAATTCATCAACTCGTAATCAACGCTTATCAAAGCGGTCGTACCCAAGATTGCGGCGGCACTAAAGATCCATTTATCCGGAGAACGGAATTCATAGTCATAATAAGCATTATTAGGAGTAGCCGCATCCAGTTTACGCTCCTTCATCTCCCCTTTATCCATAAAGGTCAGATAAGAACCGGCCTCACCATAATAACGATCTGTCATCTTATACCACGTAGGTGAATTATAAGCTACACCTAAACGAAGAAAATCAGTAGGACGAACAATGGCACCCACATTAAATGAATACCCGGTACCATCCGTATCCAAGTAATTATCTAAGTATAAATTATTGCCGTTCGTAAATTCCTCATCATACGATGACTGATATCTATAGTTCAGATCCGTAATCGCAACCGTAGCGCCAAGCATCACAAGTTCCGATATATTTATACCGAAAGCCAAGTCATATTGATCCACGGAACCTCGCTCTGAAACTTTTAATTGACCTCCTTGCAATAAATACGGACTCCATTGCCCATCCGCATCTTTATCCCCGAACGCACTATAATACTCTTTATCATTATCGTTATATGAATCCATATAACCGGCATTGTATCCTAGAATAGATAGCCAATCACCTAAGTCTTGGTTATTATAAGGGTTATAGTCTTTACCCTCCCCCAACAGTCCGCTAGGCATTCCTGCCGCACGCATGGCCACATAATCAGAAAGAGAAGTATTCAAATCACCTCCTGTAGCCATCGTATAGTTCCGGTTATAATTCTTCAAGCGATTATAAGAGAAACCAACGTTCCAGCTCACGATACCCTCATCATTCGCTGTCGGGAAATATCCTACGTAAGCGATATTATCGAAACTCACCTTCGTACGGCTGTTGTCCACCTTCGAACCAAGCCAATCGGTCTTCGCGGAGGCCGAAGACAAACTCAATGTCGTAACCACCTCCGAGCTTTTATAAATCGCCAAGCCTGCCGGGTTCGTATTCATAGCGGAAATATCACCACCTAACGCACCAAAAGCACCACCCATTCCTAAATAACGAGCCGTACCATTCAACTCCGTCTGGGAATACTTAAAGGCATCCAACTGTGACTGCGAAAAAGCGGTGCCGCCACACAGGGCAAGCACCGACATTATAATTCCTATCCTTTTCATCGTATCTCTAATTTTATCAACCTAACACTTTTACCTGCGACCACCACCGGCACGGCCACCTCCGCCACCAACAGAGCCTCCACTAGAACGACCTCCACCGAAGCTACCGGAAGAAGAACCTACCGAACTACTACGAGAAGGAGAGGAACTTCTAAATTGACTGGAAGAAGAGCGACTATTTGAGAAATCGCTACTGCTTCTGGAAGAAGAACGTGTTACCGGAGCTGAATATTGACGTCCGGAAGAAGATGCGGCTCCAGAACTACTTCTGGAAATCCTTGTTCTCGCCGAGCTATTACTTATGCCCGAGCTACTTCTTGTCGTTGCCGAATTTCTAACAGAAGAAGAGGAACGACGTCCCGCACCAGAGGAAATAGCAGATTCCCTACGGGTAGATCCCGCACGTCCATTGCTCAAGGAACTTGAAGACGAAGGTCTTGTAGTCGATCCGGAATTTCTCAAGGAAGAAGAGCCACTGCTCCGCCCACCTGTATAACCGGAACCTCTGCCACTCGCATAAGAGCGATTATCTCGATAAGAAGAACGTCCGTTTGAATAATGTCTACTTGGAGTCGAATAGTAACCGGGATAGTAATGATGGTGATGTCCCCAATGGCCACCCCAATAGCCTCCACCCCAGCCCCAAGACGGGCCATACCATGGATCGTACCACGGACTATAATAGCCGGCATAAAAGCCTCCCCAGCCCCAGCCGAATCCCCAAGACGGGCCGTAGAAGCGAGATGAATAAGTCCACCAAGGGCTATAACTATAGAACCAAGGATCGTACCAACCTGTATACCAAGGCGAGCCCCAACCGTTGCCGACATTGATATTAAAATTCACGTTCGCGCTACCGTTCGAATAATCCGTATCATAGCCGTAACCATAATATCCGTCACTCAGATACAAATCGACTTGATCCGCTCCGGCGATCGTAATCTTACTCGGCGAATGATAACGAATGATACGTTCCGTATATTCAGTATCCGAACGACGCTCGGAAGAAGACTCATTCTCATCGCTATCCTCATAGATAACGGAATCATCCTCACGATAAGGCTCCTCCACCTCGACTGATGTATAACGACGGTTATATTCATCCACATCCCGGCTGTCTGAAGAAGCTTGGCTCTTGGCTGTAGCGACCAGGGTCCTAGACTCCTGTTTCGGCTGAACAACCTTTTTCTCTTCAACCTGTTCTTTCTTTTTCTTGTTTTTGGAAGAGAAATACACATCATCAAAGAACTCCTCCTGAGCCGCGGCACTAAACGCGATCAGAAGCATCATCACTAAAGATGTTAATTTCATGGGTTTCATATTTGTTTCTCCTCTACATTAAATAAATATTTTTCTCTTTTCATGTTTGACACCCTTTTATGCAAAGGGTTTAAACGCTTTTTAGTTTTATAACAATAAACTCAATGCAATGTATGTACAAATATAATCGGTTCACGCTAATGTCCCAAGATTTACATATACTTTAACTTATAAAACTCACACATTTATTGTTATCTATAAAAGAAGATGCAAAGTTGGCGTAAACGCTGCAATCTCCGCAAATTCTTATTATTTTTGTTTCAAATTATAACGAAAAAATTACGCATATGGTATTAGCCTCGACAATAGATTTCACATTGCCCTTAGCGGACCCGGTATTAAAATTTCTCTTGATTCTTTTAATTATCCTGGCCGCTCCCCTTTTATTAAACAAGCTGAGAATCCCTCACCTGCTTGGACTGATCATTGCCGGCGCAATTATCGGACCGCACGGCTTTAATCTCGTATTACGGGATAGCAGCATTATCTTGTCCGGGACGGCGGGATTGCTTTATATCATGTTTCTCGCCGGATTGGAAATCGATATGGCGGATTTTAAGAGAAATAGTACGAAAAGCCTAGCTTTCGGCATGTACACATTCCTCATTCCGATGATCCTAGGAACGGTTGTCGGGATATGGGTCCTGCGATTCAACGTATTGACCTCCGTTTTACTCGCCAGTATGTTCGCCTCCCATACATTGATCGCCTATCCGATTATCAGTAAACTGGGTATCAGCAAAAACAAAGCTGTCAGTATCACCGTAGGAGGAACGATGATCACTGATACCTTGGCATTGCTCGTCCTAACGATCATTGTCGGCATGGCCACCGGACAGGTCAACGATATGTTTTGGATTCGTCTGGGGGTTTCCATCTTGATATTCGCGTTAATCGTATTATTCGGTTTCCCTTTCATTGGGCGTTGGTTCTTTAAGCATGTACACGATAATATATCACAGTATATATTCGTGCTGGTGATGGTATTTCTGGGATCTTTCCTAGCTCAGGTAGCGGGCATGGAGGCGATCATCGGGGCGTTCTTATCCGGACTAGCCCTAAATCACCTTATCCCGCAAAGCTCACCCTTGATGAATCGTGTCGAGTTCGTAGGAAATGCCATATTCATCCCATTCTTCTTGTTGGGCGTAGGTATGTTAATAGATTATCGTACGTTCTTTACCAGTTTCGAGACCATTAAAGTTGGGCTTATCATGATTATCGTAGCTACGGCCGCCAAATACATAGCCGCTTGGATGCCCCAAAAGACTTTCCATCTGTCCACGGATCAGCGAAGCGTTATTTTCGGCTTAAGTAACGCACAAGCCGCCGCTACATTGGCCGCCGTGATGGTCGGATATAACGTAATCACCGGAACAGACGCTAATGGGGAACCAATCCGGTTATTAAATGAGAGCGTGTTGAACGGTACGATCCTGATGATACTTGTCACTTGCACCATCGCCTCTTTCGCCGCCCAAAAAGGCGCTCATAACATAGCGGCCCAAGATATATCCGATAAGGAGGAAAACAAAAAAGAATCAGAGCATATCTTGATACCGGTCAGCAATGAAGAGACCGTGGAAGAGCTGGTCAACCTCAGCTTGGCGATCAAATCTCCCCAAAACAAGAACGGCTTGTTTGCCCTAAAAGTGATAGATAACCATCATTCAGACGAGAAAGCGTTAAAACAGTCCCGCAGGGTTCTACAGACCGCAGTCAATACGGCTGCCGCCACGGATACCCAGATGAAAGATTTATTAAGATATGACTTAAGCGTATCGAATGCTATCGCCAGCGTGGTAAAAGAGCGGGAGATCACAGATCTGGTAGTGGGATTGCACAAGGAAAAAGATATACCGGCGGCCTTCCTAGGCCATATCGTGGAAAGCGTATTGGCGGAAAGTAGTGTAAGTACATTCATATACAAGCCCGCACAACCCATCTCTACTGTTAGACGGCATCTGATCATCATCCCGGAATTGGCCGAAAAAGAAATCGGTTTCAACCAAATCATCTTCCGGCTACGAAACGTGACCCAGAACACAGGTGCAGCGACAGTCTTTTACGGTTCGGAAGCGACCTTGAATGCCTTAAAGAAATTATTAGCCAAGAAAAGCGGAGAAGCCAGTTATATCGAATTCAACGACTGGGATGACTTCCTGATCGTTTTCCGGGATATAAAACCGGACGACACGATGTGGATTATCCTTAGCCGCAAGGAAGGACTTTCCTACGCTCCCGCCATGGCCCGTATCCCCAAGTACCTCAACAAATACTTTCAGGCAAACAGTTTCGTCTTGGCATATCCCGTGCAAGCTGGCATGAACGAGGGCACTCGCTATCTGACTTAGCCATTACGGAACCAGCCTCTCACGCCAAGACTTTCGAGGTGAGTACGGCATTTTCCGCTTAGCGTATCCTAGACGGAGGATCAAGGCAGGAATCTCGTTGGTGAAAGACAAGTCTTTCGCCAGCAAACCGGAAAGATCACGCACCTCACAAGGCTGGTTCAAAAAGGCGAAAGCGATATTCTTTTCCGTAGCTCTCAAAAGAAAACGTTGCAAACTCCGGCCTAGCGCAAACCATTCCGGTAGCGTATTTGTCCGTAAGGCGAACAAGGCTAAATGAGAAGAAGAGTCCAGCTTCTTCTTGTCTCCCCTATTTTGTATGCCGACTTTCAAGACACTTCCCATGATTGTCTCTGAGATAAGACGGGGAAGATTCGGCGCCCCGAACACCGCATAACTCAGGCCGTCCGATGTAGCTCGTACATGATTCTTATTAAAACGCATCCATGATTTCAGCTCTCGTTTAAACAGATGATCGTTCATTTGCCGGTTATTCCCCGCAAATATATAAGAAGAAAGCGTATCGAACTCCCACTCTCCTTTCGACCACAAATGCAGACTGATATTTTCCTCCAAAGGCGTATTCCTCAAATAGCTCAATTGATCCGATGGAATCATTTCCCCGGAATATATGCCTCGATTCGTCTGTCTGACCGAAATTTCCTCGATAAGCCCACTCGTCTCCTTAATCATCGATGCCTCCGACAAGAGCACGGTGATCTCCCCCGATCCTGAAAAAACCGGTAGCGGAGCATATCCTTTTGCCTCAGCCGCAATGCAAAGATTCTCGGTGGCACATCCTAAGCTAATAAATAACTCACGGTTATCCGGATCTACGGCCGGAAGGGACTTACTCATATCCGGAAGAATCTGTATCCTATCCTTTTGCACACGAAACAACCAAGGTTGGGTATTATGCCCCGATGGGGCTTTCACGGCTTGTTCCATCATATAGATAAAATCCGGCCGTATATCACTTATCCGCAATGATCCTGTTTCCATATTATTATACACTTTCTCATTCTAGCGATGCCCGCTACCTCTTTCCGTTCGTGCCCGGACAAACGCCTCAAAAACAAAAAATCCCGTAAAGCTTTCGCTTTACAGGACTCTCTGCGGAAAGACAGGGATTCGAACCCCGGGAACCTCTCAGTTCAACGGTTTTCAAGACCGCCGCAATCGACCACTCTGCCATCTTTCCAATAAGTAAATCGTGTGACCTGGGAGGGGCTCGAACCCTCGACCCAATGATTAAGAGTCATTTGCTCTACCAACTGAGCTACCAAGTCAACATGTTATTTGTTTGAGTGACCTGGGAGGGGCTCGAACCCTCGACCCAATGATTAAGAGTCATTTGCTCTACCAACTGAGCTACCAAGTCAACATGTTATTTGTTTGAGTGACCTGGGAGGGGCTCGAACCCTCGACCCAATGATTAAGAGTCATTTGCTCTACCAACTGAGCTACCAAGTCATTCTGTTTTGCTATCGTTACTTTTTCAAACCACCGTTTGTTTCTCGATTGCGGGTGCAAAGATAGAGGTTTTATTTTTCCCCGCAAACTTTTCGACTACTTTTTTTTCTTAAAATTTTAATCAAACTCGTAAATATCCGAGGGTGTAGTCCGCTTCAACGCTACCAATGAGACATCTTTCCCTACCCTTATGCCCTCTTGGAAAAGACGTATATCCACTGTCTTATAGGCCAGTTCGGGATGGTTATTGTCCCGGCTGAGATGGCAAAGCCAGATATTCTTCAAACCGGTATTATAATGGGTCGCCAAGAACTCTGCAGCCTCCCTATTACTCAAATGCCCGGTGGGGCTCGCCACCCGCTCTTTCAAGAAAGCGGGATATGTACCGAAACGAAGCATCTCCTCATCATAGTTCGCTTCCAATATTAAATGGTTCGCCATGCAGATATATTTCCCCACCGTGTCCGTGATATGGCCTACGTCGGTAGCGAAAGTGAATTTATGATTACCATACTCGATATGGTATCCCACATTATCAGTACTATCGTGAGGCACCTCGAAAGCCGTGATACGGAAATCACGGATAAGGAATGGAACTTCTTTTTCTATAACCTTGCGGGAGACACATAAGGTCTCCTCCACATACCGGCTCTTATCAATCCCCCGGTGCACGTCGGCTGTCGCATAGACAGGAATGCAAAGCTTCTCGCCCAAATACCCGACCGTCTTGATATGATCCGCATGATCGTGGGTAATCAACACGGCCACGATCTTGGTAAAATCGATCGACCGGTCCTTCAATACTTTCTTTATGGTCCGGATTCCGATACCTGCGTCAATCAGCATACCGAATTCCGAAGTCCCCAAATAATAGCAGTTCCCACTGCTCCCACTCGCTAAACTCAGAAATGATAGTTTCATACTCTCCTATTCCGCAACACTGCTTTTTTTCTGTTTTACATAGTATACACTAGGGGCGGAACGTCTCAGGGATCGATACCTCCCCGATCAACGAGCAGTTCATATGCTCCTTCACCTCGTCGGGTGTCAGCCCATGGCCGAAGAGGAACATTAGCTTCGTCACGGCGCTCTCCGTCGTACTATCGAAGCCGCTCGTCACGCCTGCCTCCAACAATTTGTGCCCCGTCTCATAACGGTGCATCTCCACACTTCCGGCCCTACACTGAGTAACATTCACGATGACGATACCACGGTCTACAGCCTCCTTCAACATATTCAAGAACCATTCCTCGCACGGAGCGTTTCCGCTTCCGAATGTTTCCATCACCACGCCTTTCAGACCCGGGATATTCAGGATACTTTCCACTACTTGCGGAGAAATTCCGGGGAATAGTTTTAGTATAGCGATATTTCGGTCCAACAAATAATGCGGCTTCAGCGGCTTACGCGATACCGGATGATATACCTGCGGCAGATCATACTTAATATAGATACCCGCATGAGCCAAAGCCGGGTAATTGTACGAACGGAACGCATTAAAATTATCTGCGTTTATCTTACTCGTACGATTCCCCCTCAATAAATCATTCTCAAAAAAGATACAGACCTCCGGGACCAACGGTAAGCCGTTCTCCTTGGCGGCCGCTATCTCGATCGCCGTAATCAAGTTCTCCTTCCCATCGGTACGCAACATCCCGATCGGTAATTGCGATCCCGTAAGGATCACCGGCTTACTCAGGTTCTCGAGCATAAAACTCAATGCCGATGCCGTATACGACATTGTATCCGTGCCATGCAGTACCACGAAGCCGTCGTATTTCTGATAATTATCGGCGATGATTTTCACGATCTTCATCCACGAGTCCGGCCCCATCTCCGAGGAGTCCATCGGAGGATCGAACTGTATCGTGGCCACCGAATACCCCAGTTTCTTCAACTCCGGCATATTGTCCTTCAAATGCTGGAAATTAAACGACTCTAACACTCCAGTCTCCGGATTCTCGATCATACCTATCGTCCCACCCGTATATATCAACAGGATGGAAGCCTTTTCTTGTTGAGTATGCATGTCCATATAATTATGCAAAGTTAATAAATTATTCTTCTCCTTTCAACACCGGAACACTTATATGATATTTTACGGCGATTATACGTGCGAGGAACACGCTCAACGCCGATACGAACTGTATCATCGCCGCCGACATAGAAGTTTGCATACATATATAATATATCAAACCGCCAAAGACACAAGCCAACGCATAAATATCTTTCCGGAATATCAAAGGCTCCTCATTAATCAATATATCCCTCATCATACCGCCAAACGAGCCGGTTATAGTTCCCATCACGATCGCCACCCACATGGGAAACCCGAAATCCAAGGTCTTGGCGATACCTACCACCACAAACAACCCCAATCCGATAGCATCGAATATAAAAAATGTATTGTTCAAACGGATCACGTATTTTCGGAAAGCGATAACGAACAACAAAGCCAAGGCCGAGACAATCAAATAAGAGGCTTGTTCCATCCAAAAAGGCACCGCATTCAATAAAATATCACGAATCGTACCTCCTCCTACAGCGGTCACGACACCCACCACATAGGCGCCAAACCAATCAAATTGTTTCGCAGAAGCCAATCTTATGCCACTTATGGCAAACGCAAAGGTCCCTGTATAGTCACAAAAGGTGATAAAATCTATCATTTTGTTTTTTTCGCAAAAATACGGAATAGTTCGCAAATAACAGCATTTATAGAAAGAATACCTAACAATAATTTAAACCAAACGAATCCCTTAATGTTTATTATATATAAGTTTGCGGAGTGGTTATAACCGTAACCTATTGATTTTTATTTACAAAAGAGAATTGAGTTAGATGAGGATGAAAAAATGCATGTTGATCGGGTTGATCTGTCTGCTATCCAGCCAATGGATGTGGGGGCAACACTTCCCTCAGATGGATGCCCGCAATTACGTGAGCGACACGGCCCTTTTCATTCCACGCCGCCCTTGGTTGGCAGCAAGCGAGGTATTCGGAATGAACATGGCCGTCTGGACTTTCGACCGTTTCTTAATGAACGAGGATTTCGCGAAGATAAACGGACATACGATTAAGCAAAACTTCAAGACGGGGCCTGTTTGGGACACGGATAAGTTCTCTACCAATCTGGTGGCCCATCCCTATCACGGATCGTTATATTTCAACGCGGCCCGTAGCAATGGACTGAATTTCTGGCAATCCATTCCATTCGCGGCGGGAGGCAGCCTAATGTGGGAATTCTTTATGGAAACGGAACCGCCCTCCATCAATGACATGCTTGCCACCTCTTTCGGCGGTATAGAATTAGGTGAGATTACCTACCGGCTCTCCGACTTATTCATCGACAACCGCTCCCACGGGGCGGAACGTGTGGGACGGGAGATCTTATCCGGTTTGATATCTCCGATGCGGGCGATCAATCGTATCATCACGGGAGAAGCTTGGAGACACAGCAGCTCCAAGGGGCGTGTCTACACCTCGGTTCCCGTAAACTTCATCGTGGGTGTTGGTCCTCGCTTCCTTGCCGAGCAGGAAGGCTCCAAGCATGGCACTACGAGCATGCACGTATCCTTCAGGTTGGATTATGGAGATCCTTTCAATGATGATTTCTATTCGCCCTATGAATGGTTTCAGTTGAAGGCCGGGTTCGATTTCTTTTCGAGCCAGCCGCTCATCAGCCAAGTCAATGCCGTTGGGGCTATCTGGGGGAAACAGGTCTGGAGTAAAGGCCCTCGTAGTCTGGCCGCTGGAATCTTTCAGCATTTCGACTACTATGATTCCGAGTTAAAATCCAATAGTTCCCAAACGGTAGCTCCCTACCGCATATCGGAAGCGGCGGCGGTCGGTGGTGGATTGATCTATTACAAAAGAGGCACGCCGGACAATAAGGTAGATGTTTACGCCGAATTATACGGAACAGGAGTCGCCTTGGGCGCAAGCATCTCCGATTACCTCCGGCTGGAAGAGAGAGATTATAATCTGGGAAGCGGTTATAGCGTGAAAGCGTTTACCGGATTGGCCTACGATAAACGCTGGGCGTTCTTGATCGATTTGGAGAACTACCATATCTTCACATGGAAAGGATACGAGCCGGATATAGACTGGAATGCGGTGGACCCTACAAAGTTAAACGTACAAGGCGATGCCGGCAACGCACGTTTAACGGTATTTTCCACCACCTTAGCCTATATGTCCAAGCATAAATGGAATATTGCGTTGCGAAATCGTTATTTCTCCCGCCGTACCCATTATAAGTATCATAAAGATATAGATAGCTCCACGTATGATATTATGCTGACGCTTGGGTGGAGGATTTAATTCTTCCGCTCAAGCTCACGCAGATTCTCCATCTTCTTGCGCTGCATAAACTCATAGATGCCTTCCAAATGCTCCGTCACTTTTTGGTTTCCGAACTCATAGACCTTAGAGACCAGCCCATCCAAGAAATCACGGTCGTGGGATACGACGATCAACGTCCCGTCAAAGTCAAGCAACGCCTGCTTCAAGATATCCTTCGTCTTCATATCCAGATGGTTTGTCGGCTCATCCAGAATCAGCAAGTTCACAGGCTCCAACAATAGCTTAATCATGGCCAGACGTGTGCGCTCGCCACCGGAAAGCACCTTCACCTTCTTCGCCGAGTTCTCGCCGCCAAACATGAACGCACCCAGCAGATCCTTGATCTTATTACGGATATCGCCTTGCGCCACATCGTCTATCGTCTGGAAAACCGTAAGATTCTCATCCAGCAGGGAGGCTTGGTTCTGGGCGAAATAACCGATCATCACGTTATGCCCCAGCGTCAACGTCCCCTCATGCTCGATCTCTTTCATGATACACTTCACCAAGGTAGACTTACCCTCGCCATTCTTCCCGACGAAAGCGATCTTATCCCCTCGCTCGATCATCAGATTAGCGTTTCGGAAAACCGTATGATCGCCATACGCTTTCGAGACATTCTCGATCGTCACCGGATAAGAGCCCGAACGGGGCGAAGGCGGAAACTTCAAGCGCAAAGCCGAGGTATCTTCCTCGTCCACCTCCAAGATCTCCAGCTTCTCCAGCATCTTCACACGGCTCTGCACCTGCAAGGTCTTGGAGTACGTGCCCTTGAAACGCTCGATGAACTCTCTCGTCTCGGCGATCATCTTCTGTTGCTCGTCATAAGCCTTCTGTTGTTGCTCACGACGTTCCTTCCGTAATTGCAAGTATTGGCTATAGTTTACCTTATAATCATAAATCCGGCCCATCGTCACCTCGATCGTACGAGTCGTGATATGATCCACGAACGCACGGTCGTGGCTGATCACCACTACGGCCTGACCGTTATCGATCAAGAAATCCTCCAACCACTGGATAGACTCGATATCCAAGTGATTCGTCGGCTCGTCCAGCAAAAGGACATCCGGTTTCTTCAACAGTAGTTTCGCCAGCTCGATACGCATACGCCAGCCACCGCTGAATTCACTGGTTTGCCGGTCGAAATCCTCCCGTTTGAAACCCAGTCCCAACAAGGTTTTCTCTATATCGGCGTCGTAATTGATCTCCTCTATGGAATAGAATTTCTCGCTCAAGGTAGAGACCCGCTCGATCAGCTCCATATAACCATCCGACTCATAGTCCGTACGAGTCTCCAGTTGCTTATTCAATTCAGCGATCTCCGCCTCCATCTCGTGCAGATGGGCGAAAGCCTGCGCCGTCTCCTCGAAAACGGTACGGCCATCCTCCGTCATCAAATGCTGCGGCAAATAAGCGATCACGGTATCTTTAGGGGCGGACACTTTTCCACGGCTTGGCTCCCGCACGCCAGCCAATATCTTCAACAAGGTAGATTTACCGGCACCGTTCTTACCCATCAAGGCGATACGATCTTTCTCGTTAATCACAAAAGAAACATCCGAGAAAAGGGCGCTTCCACCAAACTCTACTGTTAGTCCGTCAACTGAAATCATATGTTTATCTTAATACATTATTATAATGAAGCCGCGAAGATAAGAAAAATCCCTTTCATTAGGGATGTACAGGAGATTTCATACGATCTTTCCGGAACAAGACTAGGAAGAAATTGGTTACCGACGCCGTCGGCAATATTTTCGACGCCGTCAGCAATATTTCCGACAGCGTCAGCATTATTGCCGACGGTGTCGGCAACCAATTGCATAAGGGACTAATCCCTTAAACTACCTTTAAAAAAAGCAGAAGCATCCACATATTTTCCAACAAAACGCTTGTTTTATAAACAGAAACTCCTATCTTTGCACCCGCTAATACAAACAGCTTAAATTAATTATTCAAACATGGCAACAAAAATTAGATTGCAAAGACACGGTCGTAAAGGTTACGCCTTCTACCAAATCGTGATCGCAGACAGCAGGGCTCCACGTGATGGAAGATTTATTGAAAGGATAGGTTCTTATAATCCGAACACTAATCCTGCTACAGTAGATTTGAACTTCGAAAGAGCTTTGTATTGGTTACAAGTAGGTGCTCAACCTACAGACACAACTCGTAACATCCTTTCTCGCGAAGGCGTTTGCTTGAAAAAGCATTTATTGGAAGGTGTTAAGAAGGGTGCGTTCGACGAAGCCGCAGCTGAGGAGAAATTCCAAGCTTGGTTGAAGAACAAACAAGCTTCCGTACAAGCTATCAAAGAAAAAGACAGCGAAGCAGCTAGAGCAGAAGCTAAAGCACGTCTTGAGGCTGAGAAGGAAGCTAATAAGGCAAAAGCAGAAATCGTAGCTAAAAAGAAAGCAGAATTGGCAGCAGCTGAAGCTGCTAAGCAAGCTGAGGAAGCAGCCGCAGCGGCTCCCGCTGAAGAAGCTCCGGCAACTGAAAGCGCTGAATAATTCGTGCGATGCCAAAATAAAAAAGAGGACATTTTTCAATGCCCTCTTTTTTTATGCCTTTTCCACCAGCTACCGGATCTTCCTAATGCGTATAATCGATCAGCCGGATGCCATCGCCTAAATCGTTCTGGATAACATCCTTCATCCTTTTGGCGAAAGGACAGGCATAACCTATCGGCGTCCCTTTTTGGATACAGGAAGCAAAAGCGATACTATCCGCCCCTCTATTCACCAACTCCCTCGCCCTTAATACGGCCTTTTTTCCGGGACAACCTCCGCAATTGATAAACCCGATGATCTCAATATCTTCCTCTACGCCCTCAAAGGCTCCCTTTTTCTCACGGATCATCCTAAAATCAGTAGTACCGGGGCAAAAATCCTCTGTTTGCATACATCTGATAATTCCTACTTTCATAAAGCATCCCTCCCAATTAAAAAAGCCGTAAAATCTAAAATTCTACGGCTTTCCGATCTATAAATGATGATTAACTAAGTCGTGTTACTTCTTCTTCAACAAGAAAGTATCGATCTGTTTCACAAACTCCTCACGGGGAAGAGCTCCCATCGATATCTGAGGCTGTCCTTCCTTAGGGATAAACAAGAACGTAGGAATACTTTGTATGCCAAAAGCGGCAGCCAACTCCTTTTCCTTATCCACATTTACCTTATAAACTACGATATCATTCTTATACAGGATAGCCAAATCCCTTAAAATAGGAGCCACTTGCTTGCAGGGACCACACCAGTCCGCATAAAAATCGATGATACAAGGCTTATCACCTTCATATACCCATTTCGTAGCGTTCTTCTCGTAATTGAATACCTTTTGCAGGAACTCTGCCTTGTTCAAAGTAACGACCTCTCCCTTGGAGGCGGTACCAGCCTCACTTGATTTATCTGATTTAGCGGACATCGAGCAGCTTACTAATAGCAGCACAACCGAAACCAGCCATAAACTTTTCAACTTTCTCATATAGAAACCTTTTACTTGATTGATAAATTATTTGCTACAAAAATAGCAATAAAAAGGGGATTCCCACACATTCTATTCTTAAAAGAAAAGAATAAACAAAAAGAAAAAAAGCGCATAAGACTCTTGTATATTCCAAAAGAATGACTACCTTTGCAAAGCAATTAAACGAAACGTTTGATCGCACAACATATTGGAAAGATGGCAGAGTGGTCGATTGCGGCGGTCTTGAAAACCGTTGAACCGAGAGGTTCCCGGGGTTCGAATCCCTGTCTTTCCGCAGAACCTACTGAACAAAACAAGAGAGTAAGTGGACAAAAACCTACAAATCGCTGATTTGTAGGTTTTTTTATTGCCTATAAGTCTTGTCTCCAATGCCTTATCAGAAGAAAATTCGGCTCACCCGATAATCAGTGGGGGTATCTTCAGGCTCATCTATATTTCATTTCAGCCGGCAACCTAAGACAAGTCGACCTACAGAAATATAGAAGTCGGCCAACAGATGAGATCATGGGATAACCATTGCCATATAAATCGCTGTCTTATATCCTGTTAATCAACAGACCAACTCACTTGAGAAAGGCTTCCCAAGT